>DATNCU010000322.1:0-2373 GCA_035607145.1 Thermoanaerobaculia bacterium | reverse complement strand
CTTCGATCGCCAGCACGCCGGCGAGCAACACCCAGCCGGCGTCGCGCGGCCGCGCGCGCAACAGCACGGTGAAGGAAAAACCGGCGGCGACGAGCGCCGCCCAGCGCCACAGCTCGCCTAGCGGCGTCGGGTCGACGCGGGCCGGATGGCCGCCGACGATCGAGGCGCCGAGCTGCGAGCCCACGGCGACGCCTAGAGCGATGGCGAAGAACAGCACCACCGCGCCGGCGAGCCGCGCGCTGCCGGAGACGAGCTGGCGGCTGGCGAGCTCGCTGATCGACACGGTGAGCGTGAGCCCGGGCACCAGCACGATGAGCCCGGCGAGGGTGACGAGGAACACCGACAGCGGCGGCAGCATCGCCGCGGCGACGGTGGCGACGAGCGATGCCATGAGCGCCGCGAGCGGCTCGAACAACCGTCCGAGTGCGACGGCGCGAGCCGCGATCGAGGCCAGCACGCCGGTCAACAGGCCAACTCCCGTCGCCGCCGCGATCTCGCGCAGCCCGCCGCCGAGGAACTGCGCCGCCGCCCCGGAGGCGAGCGCGAACGACAGCGTGGTGAGCAGCGCGCCGTAGCGTGGCGCCGCGCCCTCGAAGCGCCGCAGCTCGTCTGCCGCCTCGCGCGGCGCGAGCTTCCCCTCGGCCAGCCGCCCGAGCAGCTCGTCGAGGTCGGACATGCGCTCGAGGTTGACGTCGCCCGGCTGCACGCGCTCGAGGATGGTGTTCCGCGCACCCTGTGCGTCGGTGAAGCTTGCGAACAACGCGGTCGGCGTCGAGAAGTACTGCCCGGAGATACCGAGGCGCCGCGATGCCGCCTCCATGCCCTCTTCGATGCGGTGCGCCGGGCTGCCGGCTGCGTGCAGCGCGCGCCCGAGCCGCATCACCAGCTCGGGCGGATCGGCGGCATCCGGCGCGACACCGTGCGCGGCAGGAGGTGCGCGGCGCGGCGCCGGCGGCGCCACCAGGGCGCCGAAGGGCGTGTCGTCGACGGCCATGTTGGTCGCTTCCTGCCGCGCGCTTCTGGATCTATCAGCGCGCCGCGGCCATCACCGTGTCCCAGCGGCGGTCGAGCGCCGCCTCGAGCTTCTTGCGCTCGAGGTCGGGCAACACCTCGCGCCGCTCGCCGATCTCGCGCCCGACCGCCGCGAGGTCGCGCTCGTCGAGAGCGCCGGCGATGCGCTGCTGCAGCTCGTAGTAGACGGGCGAGGCCTCGCCGCACAGCTCGTGCAGGTAGGCGTAGCTGCGCCGGTGCACGGCGCACGGGCCGTGGCTGCGGATCGCCTCCTGGTGCTCGGCGGTGGCGTAGCCCTTGTGGCGCGCGAAGCCGTAGGCGGGGTAAGCGGCGTCTAGCTCCACCATCAGCGCGTCGCGGTGCACCTTGGCGACGATGGAGGCGGCGGCGATCGAGAAGTTGATGCCGTCGCCCTTGTTGAAGGGGTTCTGCGGCATCGGCAGGCCGGGGACCTGCCGCGCGTCGACGAGCACGTGCTGCGGCACCATCGGCAACGCCTCGACGGCGCGGCGCATCGCCTGCAGCGCCGCGTGGTAGATGTTGATGGTGTCGATCTCCTCGACCTCGGCGGTGCCGATCGCCACACCCTCTGCTTTGGCGCGGATCTCCACCGCCAGCCGCTCGCGCGTGGGGCGATCGAGCTTCTTGCTGTCGTCGACGCCGTCGATCTCGACGCCGGGTGGGAAGACGACCGCCGCCGCCACCACCGGTCCCGCGAGCGGGCCGACGCCCACCTCGTCGACGCCGGCGATCCAGCGTACGCCGGTACGCCACAGAACGCGCTCGAAGTTGAGCAGCGCGTCGAGGTGGAGGCGCCGCTGCTTCTCCCCATCGGCGCGCTTGCGCAGCGACTGGTAGAGCGCGCGCACGCCGCGCCGCGGATCGCGGCCGATCTTCTTGAGCGCCTGCGGCGAGAGGACGCCGCCCCGCTTCGCGATCCACTCGCGCAGCTCGGTGAGCGACATCTTGGTGGGGTCGAAGGCGGCCATCAGCAGCTCACAGGAATGGCGTCAGCATACCCGCCAGGCGGTCTCCCAAGCGGTGCAGGTTGCCGCGGCGGCGCCACTCCTCGAGCTTCACCTCGCGGCTGTCGGCGAGGTCCTCCTCGAAGGCGCGGGCGAGCCGCTCGCCCACCTCGTCGTCGAGCGTCACCAGGTTGCACTCGGCGTTGAACTGGAAGGAGCGGAAGTCGAGGTTGGTCGAGCCGATGACGGTGCAGTAGCGGTCCGCCACCAGCGTCTTGGCGTGCAGGAAGGCACGCTCGTACTCGAAGATGCGGATGCCTTTGCGCAGCAGACGCGAGTACCAGCCGTGCCCGGCGTGGACGAGGATCTTCACGTCGCTCTTCGCCGGCAGCAGCAG
>DATNCU010000304.1:0-2462 GCA_035607145.1 Thermoanaerobaculia bacterium | reverse complement strand
CCGCCTCGGCCGACTGGCTGGTGATGCGCGACGGCTCGCGCGTGGAGACCAAGGGTCCGTGGGAGGTGCGCGGCGCCGTCGTCGTCTTCACCCTCAAGAACGGCACGCTGGGCTCGGTGCGCGCCGCCGACGCCGACCTCGACGCCTCGCAGGCGGCCACCGCCGAGGCGGCGAACCCCCCCGCACCGGCGCCGGCCGCCACACCGGCGCCGCGCAAGCCGGCGGTGACGCTCACCGACGCCGACGTCAAGCACTACGACGGCCCGTTCCGGCAGACGCCCCCGACGGGCGAAGAGGCCGCGGCCGCTGCACCGGCGGCGGCGAGCACGGAGGCAGCGACGCGATCGCTGGCGCCGGCTCCCGCGGGCGGCGCTGCCGCGCCGGCGGCGCCTCCCGCCCCGCCCCCTCCGCCTCCTGAACGCCTCAAGGTCACCGACTGGCACCAGGATCTCGACGCCTCCACGCAGGGCGCGACGCTGGTGGGCCAGATCACCAACACCAGCGCCGACTTCGTGCAGAACGTGGTGGTGACGGCGAAGCTCTTCGACGAAGAGGGCAAGCTGATCGCCGACGCCAACGCGCTGCTCGGCGCCCGCGCTCTGCAGGCGGGGCAGGGGACGAACTTCCGCGTCACCTTCCCCGGCGTCTTCCACTACGCGAGCGCGAAGTTCGAGATCAAGAGCTTCGCCTTCAAGTCGGCGCCGGACGCGTGAGCGGCGTGGCTGCCTTGCGGCGCGCGACGGCGCCGAGGCGCCCGCCGCGCCTGGACGTGCGCTCTTGGGCCGTGGTGCTGCTCGCCGTCGCGCTCGCCGCCGGCGCGGGCTGCCGCCGCGAGAAGCCCGAGGCCGAGCAGCCGTCGGCCCCCGCCCCTGCTCCCAAGGTGCCGGCGCTCACCTCCGAGGGTACCCGCCAGGTGGTGGTGGGCCTCACCGGCCGCGACTTCCAGATGGACGGCACGATGTCTCCGGGTCCCGTCCGCTTCGTGATCCGCAACGTCGGCGGCCACCGTCACTCCTTCGCCGTCGAAGGCAACGGCGACAGCTTCCGCCTGCCGGCACCGATCGAGCCCGGCGACAGCGGCACCCTCGATGCCGACCTGCGCCCCGGCAGCTATCGCGTCTTCTGCCCGATCAGCGGCCACGGCGAGCTGCCGCGCCAGCTCGTCATTACCCCGCGCGCGGGGTAACGCCGCCGTCGTCCGTCGCCGCCGCCATCGGCGATTCGGTCGAGCCCTCGGCCGCGGCGCGCAGCTCGCGCACCTCCGCCGCCAGGATGCCCTGCTCCTCCACCAGCCGCTCGATCTGCTCGCGCTGGCGCGAGATCACCACCGAGAAGTACAGCGACGCCACGAAGACGAAGAAGATGAGCACCAGCAGCAGCAGCGCCGGCGGGTAGAAGATGCCGAGCCAGCGCGCGACACCGTGCAGCAGGCCGCGCCAGAGCGAGAGCACCAGCAGCGCCAGCGAGAAGAGGATCCACAGGAAGGAATAGTCCTCGGAGAGCCGCCGGCGGCGCACCAGCTCGAGCACGGCGAGCAGCAGCAGAACGCTCACCACCACCGCGGCGACCTGGATCTTGGCGCCGCTCATCGCTCGACGCCGCCCTTCGTTCCGAGGATCCCGGTCATCCGGATGGGCGCCCGCTGCGGCACCACCACCACCGCCAGCAGCACGCGCAGGCATGCGAGGCCGGTGCGCAACAGCGTCAGCGAGGTGCGGCCGCCGCGCCGCTCGCGCATCGCCACCGGCACCTCGGCGACGCGCAGGCGGTTGCGGCGCAGCAGCAGCAACAACTCCGGCTCGGGGTAGCCCGTGGGGTGGTGCTCGGCGAGCAGCCGCACCGCGGCGGGACCGAAGGCCCAGAAGCCGGACGTGGCGTCGGCGATCGGGCGCCCGGCGAGCGGAGTCAGCAGCCGCCCCAGCAGCCGTTGCGCGAGCAGCGACAGGGCGCCGCGCCGGCCCGCTGCCACACCGCCGGCGCGCGTGCCCTGAACCGCGTCGGCGCGATCCTCGAGGATCGGCGCGATGAGAGCGGCGATCTCCTCCGGCGGATGCTGGCCGTCGCCGTCGACGCGCACCACGGTGGTGTAGCCGCGGCGCAGCGCGTCGCGCAGGCCGGCGCGCATGGCGCCGCCGACTCCGAGGTGCTGGCAGAGGCGCAGGCAGCGCACGCCGAGGCCGGCGACCAGCCGCGCGGTGCCGTCGCTCGAGGCGTCGTCGACCACCACCACCTCGTGCCTCGGCCAACGCGCGCGCAACTCGCCGAGCACGGTGGGAAGGTTCTCCGCCTCGTTGCGCGCGGGCACCAAGACGAGGAAGTCCTCGCGGGCGCGGGGCGTTGGCGCGGCCGCCGAAGGTGTCGCTGGCGAGAGCAGCGCCGATCCCCGGCCCATGCTGTGCCACGCCTTGGGAGCGCGGCCGCCGAACCGCCGCACGCTCCACACCGCAAGCGCCGCAACCCAG
>DATNCU010000274.1:0-3318 GCA_035607145.1 Thermoanaerobaculia bacterium | reverse complement strand
CGCGCGAGCGGCGGCGGCTCGAGCGCATGCTGGTGGCGGCGCAGCTGGCGCTCTGCCTGACGCTCCTCGTCGGCGCCGCGCTCCTCGCGCGCAGCCTCGAGCGGGTGTACCGCGTCGATCCCGGTTTCCGCGCCGCGCACGCGCTCACCTTCGGTCTCTATCTGCCCGCTGACCGCTACGCCGACGCGGCGGCGCAACGCGCTTTCTTCAGCCGCGTCGAAGCGCGGCTCGCGCAGCTGCCCGGGGTCGAGGCGGTCGGGGCGGTCAACAACCTGCCGCTGGGCGGCGGCTACTCCTGCAGCGCGGCGGTGGTCGAAGGCGAAACGGCCTTCGACGTCGCGCGTCAGCCGTGCGCCGAGGAGCGGGTGGCGACGCCCGGCTACTTCGACGCCATCGGCCTGCATCGTGTCGCCGGCCGCACCCTCACGGCGGCCGACGACGAGAAGGCGACGCCGGTCGTGGTGGTGAGCGAGAGCTTCGCGCAGCATCACTGGCCGGGTCGCTCGGCGCTCGGCCGGCGGATGAAGTGGGGCCTCGACGCCAGCTCGAGCGATCCTTGGCGCACCGTCGTCGGCGTCGTGCGCGACGTGCGCCACTTCGGCTACGACACGCCGGCCAAGCCCGAGGTCTACATGCCGGAGGCGCAGCAGACCTACGAAGGCCTCGACGTCGTGGTGCGCTCGTCGACGCCTATCGAGCAGCTGCTGCCGACGCTGCGCCGCGCCGTCGCCGAAGTCGATCCGCAGCTGCCGCTGGCGCGGCCGCGCGCCATGGACGAGCTGCTGGCTAGCTCGACCGCCACGCGCCGGCTGCGCGCCTGGACGATCGGCGGCTTCGCGGCGCTGGCGCTGCTGCTCTCGACGGCGGGCCTCTACGGCTCGCTCGCGCACGCGGTGGGAGTCCGGCGGCGCGAGCTCTCGGTGCGCATGGCGGTGGGTGCGGGCAAGCGCCAGATCGTCGGCCTGGTGATGGGCGAGGGCGCGGCGCTCACCGCGGTCGGCCTGCTCGCCGGCGGTGCCGGCGCGGTCGCCGCGGCGCGGGCGTTGCGCCAGCTGCTGTTCGGCGTCGAGCCGCTCGATCCGCTGAGCTTCGCCGCCGCCGCCGCGCTGCTCGCCGCGGTGGCCCTGCTCGCCGCCTGGCTGCCCGCGCGGCGCGCCGCCGCCGTCGATCCCGTGCGCGCGCTGCGCGAGGAGTGAAGGTCACCATGGGCCATTTCACCGACGACCTGCGCTTCTCGCTCCGCTTCCTCCGCCACCGCCCGGCCTTCACCCTCGCCGCGCTACTGACACTGGCGCTGTCGATCGGCGCCGCCACCGCTGTCTTCTCCCTCGTCCACGGCGTCGTGCTGCGCCCGCTCGATCTGCCTACACCCGAACGCCTGGTGATGCTCTTCGAGGACCGCAGCAGCACCGGCGGCTTGGCGCGGGAGGTGACCGGGATCACCACCATGCGCGACTGGCGCAAGCAGCTGCCTGGCCTGAGCGGCGTCGCCGGCTCGTGGAACGACGCCGACCAGCAGGTGGCGCTGCAGACCGGCGAAGGCGCGCAGGCGGTGGTCGGTCTGCGCGTCTCGGCGGGCTATTTCGACGTGCTCGGCGTCGGGCCGCGCGAAGGGCGCGAGTTCCTCGCCGACGAGGAGATCGAGGGCCGCGACGCCGTCGCGGTGCTCTCCTACGAGCTCTGGCAGCAGCAGTACGGCGGTGCGCGCGGCGTGCTTGGCAAGGAGGTGCGCATCGACGGCCTGCCGCACACGGTGGTGGGCGTGATGCCGCGCGGCTTCCGCGACCCGCTGGCGCCGCGCGCCGTGCTGTGGCGGCCGCTCTCGCTTCCCGCCGGCGAGGACGACCGCGGCGGCGCCTACATCCGCGTCGTCGGCCGCCTGCGCGAAGGGACCAGCCGCGAGCAGGCGCAGGCGCAGCTCGCCGCCGTCGTCCGCGGCCTCGCCGCGCGCTACCCGGACGACTACCGCGGCGCCGGCGCCGCGGTGGTGCCGCTGCAGGAGATCGTCGTCGGCGGCATGCGGGAGCCAGGGCTGGCGCTCTTCGGCGCCGTGCTGCTGGTGCTGCTCATCGCTTGCGTCAACCTCGCCAACCTGCTGCTCGCCCGCGCCGCCGATCGCGAGGGGGAGATGGCGGTGCGCACGGCGATGGGCGCCAACCGCGGCCGCCTGCGGTTGCAACTGATCACCGAGAGCCTGCTGCTCGCCGCCGTTGGCGGCCTGCTCGGCGTCGGCGCTGGCGCGGCGTTGCTGCGCCTGCTGGTGCGGCTCGCGCCCGCCGGCACGCCGCGCCTCGCCGAGGTGACTTTGGACGGGCCGGTGCTGCTCTTCGCGCTCGCCGCCACCGCCGCGGTGGGTCTGCTCTTCGGCCTACTGCCGGCCGTTCGCGCCGCGCGCGTCGAACCCGCGGGCACGCTGCGGCAGGGCGGTCGCGGCGTCGTGCGGGAGTCCACCGGCGCCGTGCGTCGCGGCCTCATCGTCGCCGAGGTGGCGATCAGCCTGGCGCTGCTCGTCGGCGCCGGCCTGCTGGTGCGCACTCTGTTCGCGCTCGGCAGCGTCGACCCCGGCTTCGCGCCGCAGCAGCTGCTGGCGGCGCAAGTCGCGCTCCTCGAGTCGCGCTACGCCGACCGCGCCGCCGTGAACAGCGCGGTCGAGCGGCTGGAGGAGCGGCTGCGTGCCCTCCCCGGGGTGCGCGACGTTGCCACCACTTCGGCGCTGCCGCTGACCGACTACTTCACCGACGTCGGCGTGTACGTCGAAGGGGTCGAGCGCGAGCAGCCGCCGAGCGTGCAGTACTCGAGCGTCACGCCGCGCTTCTTCTCGACCTTCGGCCTGCCGCTGGTCGCCGGGCGCGCCTTCACCGCCGCCGACGACGCCGAGGCGCCGCGGGTGCTCGTCGTCAACCAGGCCTTCGTGCGGCAGGTGCTGGGACCGGGCGAGCCGCTCAACCGCCGCATCAAGCTCGGCCGCGCGCCGGACGCCCCTTGGCGCACCGTCGTCGGCATCGCCGGGGACGTCCACCACGGCGCCCTCGACCGCGCCCCCGAGCCGCAGATGTACCTGCCGGAGCGACAGACCGGCCAGCGCGGCCTGCAGCTGCTGGTGCGCGCCGCGGGCGACCCGTCGAAGCTGGGTGCCGCGGTGCGCGCCGCCATCGCCGAGATCGATCCCGAGCTGCCGGTGCAGCAGCTGCGCACCGGCGAGGCGATCGTCGCCGGCCAGCTGGCGATGCGGCGCTTCGTCGGCGTGCTGCTCGCCGGTTTCGCCGCGGTGGCGATCGTCCTCGCGCTCGTCGGCATCTACGGCGTCATGGCCTTCCT
>DATNCU010000261.1:0-3288 GCA_035607145.1 Thermoanaerobaculia bacterium | reverse complement strand
TCGTCTACCACGGGCTCGGCGCCTGCGACCTGATGATCGAGGCGGTGGTGGAGAGCGTCGAGGTCAAGCAGGCGGTGTTCGCCGAGGCGGCGGCCGAGCTGCCCCCGGATGCCGTCCTCGCCAGCAATACCTCGTCGCTGTCGGTGGAGGCGATCGGCGCCCGCACCGCGAACCCCGAGCGCGTCGTCGGCATGCACTTCTTCAACCCCGTGCATCGCATGCCCCTCGTCGAGGTGGTGGTGGCGCCGCAGACCTCCGCCGACGCGGTCGAGACGGTGGCCGCTTTCGCGCGCAAGCTCGGCAAGACGCCGGTGCGCGTCGCCAACCGGCCGGGGTTCCTCGTCAACCGGCTGCTCGGCTTCTACATGGCGGAGGCGCTGTGGCTGCTGCACGAGGGGCAGCGCATCGAGGAGATCGACCGCACGATGGTGGCGTGGGGGATGCCGATGGGGCCGGTGGCGCTCATCGACGAGGTAGGCATCGACGTCGCCGTCAAGGTGGCGCACATCCTCGCCGACGCCTTCCCCGGCCGCCTACCGCTGCCGCCGTGGGGCGACCAGCTGCCGGCGCCCGACCGCCTCGGCGCCAAGACGCAGAAGGGTCTTTACAAGTATGAGAAGGAACGGCGCACCGAGCCCGATCCGCAGGTCTACGCGGTGATCCCCGACGGCGGCCGCGGCGGCGCCGCGGATCCTTCGCGACTGGTCGACCGCATGCTGCTGCGCATGGTGGACGAAGCGGCGCGCTGCCTCGACGAGGGCGTCGTCGGCTCGGCGGCGGAGCTCGACCTCGCGATGGTGCTCGGCACCGGCTTCCCGCCCTTCCGCGGCGGCCTCTGCCGCTGGGCCGACCAGCAGGGCGTCGGCCGGCTGGTGGCGGAGCTCGAGCGCCTCGCCACCGCCGTCGGCGAGCGCTTCGAGCCCTCACACGCGCTGCGCGAGGCGGCCTCGGCGGGCGGCTTCCACGCGCTCTGGCGTCCGCGAGCCCTCGAACGCGGCCCCGTCGAGTAGCAAGCATCGAGATCGCTTCGCTGCAATACCTCGACCGCGCGCCGAGCGCGCCGGGCTCGCGATGGCGTTGTGCCGTCATCGCGAGGAGCGCAGCGACGAAGCGATCTCGATGCCGGAGCTACAATTTGCCCATGCGAAACGCAACCATCGCTCTTGCCACGTTTGCTCTCCTCCTCGCCCGTAGCGCCGCTCCTCAGGAGGCGGCGCCCACCCCCCAGCCCGACTCCACCTTCGGCGAGCAGGTCGAGGTCACCGAAGTGCTCCTCGACGCCGTGGTCACCGACGGTGACGGCAACGTCATCGTCGGCCTCGGCCCCAACGACTTCAAGGTCGAGGAAGACGGCAAGCCGGTGACGCTCACCGACGTGCGCTTCTACAGCAGCCGCGCGCGGCTCGACTACGCCGGCCGCCCGGTGAACCCGGCCGAGGCGCAGCGTCTCTTCGTCCTCTTCTTCCACGACCAGCGCTCGCTCAACACCGAGGTGCCCGGCGTGCTCGCGCGCGCGCTCGACGCCTCCCGCCGCGCCAAGGACTGGGTGCGCAAGCTCGGCCCGCAGGACTACGTGGCGGTGGCGAGCTGGGAGCACAGCCTGATCGTCGAGCAGGACTTCACCCGCGACCGCAAGGCGATGGAGCGCGCCATCGCCGAGGCGGCGACCGGCGCCGACCCGCGCGGCAACTGGCCGTCGCGCCTGCCCGCCGACGAGGGTCCGTCGCTGCTGAAGAACCTGCCCAAGGGCAACGCCGTGCGCGACAGCACGCCCACCATCTACGAGGCGCTGCAGGTGCTCGCCAAGGCGTCGGCGAACGTCGTCGGGCGCAAGAACCTGGTGCTGTTCAGCAGCGGGTTCGGCGACGTCAACAGCTTCGGCCAGTTCCAGCCCGACGTGCGCTACGACCAGCCGACGGTGCAGATCCTCAACGACAGCAACGTCGCCGTCTACGCCGTTGACGTGCTCGACCCCAACACCGAGTCGCCGCTCGGAAGCGCGCTGTCGCTGCTCGCCACCGAGACCGGCGGCCGCTACTTCCAGCACGTCGTCAACTTCGTGACGCCGCTCAGCGAGATCGCCTCCGAGACCACCGGCTACTACCTGCTCTCCTACCGCGCCACCCACCCGCGCGGGCAGGACGGCTACCAGAAGGTGAAGGTGGCGGTGACCAACCCGGGCCTGCGCGTCAAGGCGCGCGAAGGCTACCGCTACGGCGACTGAGGCGGAGCGCCCCTAGCTATCAGTCTCGTCGTCGCGGTCGATCTGGATCAGGACGACGGTGATGTTGTCGAGACCGCCCTTGGAGTTGGCGTCGCGCACCAGGCTGCGGCAGACCTCTTCGAGCGGGTGCGACTCGGCGAGGCGGCGCTCGATCTCGTCGTCGGAGAGCATGGTGGTGAGGCCGTCCGAGCAGAGGATGTAGACGTCGCCGGGCAGCACCTCGACCTCGCGCACGTCCACCACCACTTCGCTCTCGCCGCCGAGCGCCCGGGTCACCACGTTCTTGAGCGGGTGCGCGCGCGCCTGTTCGGCGGAGAGGTAGCCCGCCACCACCTGCTCGTTGACCCAGGTGTGATCCTGGGTGAGCAGCTCGAGACGCCCCTCGCGCAGCCGGTAGACGCGGCTGTCGCCGACGTGGGCGATGGCCGCCACGCGCCCCTTGAGCAGGAAGCCGACGACGGTGGTGCCCATGCCGATGAGCGAGCCGTCGTGGCGGATGGCGCGCAGCACCTTGTCGTGCGCCATGCGGATGGCCGTCTTGAGGCGGTTGGAGTGGCGCTGCAGCCGGGCGTCGTAGACGAACGGCCAGGTGGTGTCGTTCTCGGCCGTCTGCTCGACGAACTCCTGGATCGCCTTGACGGCGATGCGCGAGGCGACCTCGCCGTGGTTGTGGCCGCCCATGCCGTCGGCGACGACGAACATGCGGTGGTCGGGATCGATGCCGAAGCAGTCCTCGTTGTGGGTGCGAGCACGCCCCACGTCCGAGAGCCCACAAGCGCGCACGCGCAACATCATGTCACCCTAGCCGCCGCCACCGCCGAACAACCCGCCGAGCAGTGACTTCTTCTTGTCCTTGCCCTCGAGCGCGTCGAGCGCTGCGCGGATCTCTGGATCGTCGCCGCCCCATCTTATCGCCTGGCGATAGAACTGCACCGCCTTCTCCTTCTCGCCGGTGCGCGTGAAGATCTGCCCCGCCAGCTTGGAGTACTCCGGTTTCATGGGGTCGATCTCGCAGGCGCGGGTGATGGCGGCGGCGGCGCGCCCGCCGGGCTGATCCCGCCTAG
>DATNCU010000245.1:0-8186 GCA_035607145.1 Thermoanaerobaculia bacterium | reverse complement strand
GGTTCCGCCGCAAGGACGGCTCGGTTGCCATCTCCGAGGTGGGGGCGCGCCCGCCGGGGGCGCAGATCACGCGCCTGATCAGCTACGCCCACGACTTCGACTTCTACCAGGCGTGGGCGCGACTGATGGTGTTCGAGGAGTTCACGCCGCCGCAGCGCAAGTACGCCGCGGGCGCCGCCTTCCTGCGCGGCCAAGGGGCGGGCCGCGTCATCGCCGTGCACGGCCTCGAGAAGGCGCAAGCGGAGATGGGCCACCTCGTCGTCGAGTCGAACCTGCCGAAGAAGGGGCAGCCGCGCTCGTCGAGCTACGAGGGCGAAGGCAACGTCATCATCCGCCACCCCGAGACGCGGGTGGTCGTCGAGGCGCTGAAGAGACTGATCACGGCGGTCCGCGTGGAGGTCGCGTGAGCAAAGACGTCCTCATGTTCTCGCCGGGCTATCCCGCGGAGATGCCCTACTTCACGCGCGGGCTCGCCGAGGTGGGCGCGCGGGTGTGGGGATTGGGCGACCAGCCGGCCGGAGCGCTGCCCGACGAGGCGCGGCACGCGCTCGCCGGCTACCTGCAGGTGCGCGACCTGTGGGACGAGCGGCGGCTGCTCGACGACATCCAGCGCTGGCGCGGGCCGCGGGCGTTCGACCGCGTCGAGTGCCTGTGGGAGCCGGGGATGATCCTCGCCGCGCGGCTCCGCGAGGCGCTGGGCGCCGCCGGCATGAGCGAGGCGGAGACGGTGCCCTTCCGCGACAAGGGCCGCATGAAGGAGGTGCTCGACGCCGCCGGACTGCGCACGCCGCGCCACTTCCGCGCCAAGACGGCGGACGGCGTGCGCGAGGCGGCCGAGCGCGTCGGCTACCCGGTCTGCGTCAAGCCGATCGCCGGCGCCGGCTCGGCCGACACCCACAAGGTCACCGATCCCGACGAGCTCGAGACCGTGCTGCGGGCCACGCAACACGTTCCCGAGGTGTCGGTCGAGGAGTGGATCGAGGGCGAGGAGTACACCTTCGACACCATTTGCGCCGACGGAAGGATCCTCTACTACAACGTCGCCTGGTACCGCCCCAAGCCCATCGTCGGCCGTTCCGTCGAGTGGATCAGCCCGCAGACGGTGACCCTGCGCGACGTCGACCACCCGGACCTCCAGGGTGGCATCCAGCTCGGCCTGCGGGTGCTCAAAGCGCTCGGCTTCCACACCGGCTTCACCCACATGGAGTGGTTCCGCAAGCCCGACGGCGAGGCGGTCTTCGGCGAGATCGCCGCGCGGCCGCCGGGTGCGCGCTCGACCGAGCTGATGAACTACGGCTGCGACATCGACGTCTTCCGCGGCTGGGCGGAGGCGGTGGTGCACGGCCGCTGGTCGCAGCCGCTCGAGCGCAAGTACAACTCGGCGGTGATCTTCAAGCGCGCGCAGGGGCAGGGGCGCATCAAGCACATCGAGGGCCTCGAGGCGCTGCTCGAGCACTTCGGCGACTGGATCGTCAACGTCAACCTGCTGCCGCTCGGCGCGCCGCGGCGCAACTGGAAGGCGACGCTGATCTCTGACGGCTACGTCATCCTCCGCCACCCCAACCTCGGCGCCTGCCTGGAGATGGCGGACCGGGTCGGCACGCATCTGCGGCTCTTGGCGGGGTAGCAACCCGCGCAGCCGCTCAGGGCAACAGGCGCGCGTAGTCCTCGGGCGTGTCGACGTCGCGCACGCTGCCGGGGTCGTCGACCGGCAGCTCGTGCACGGCGCCGGCGGCGAGCTCGAGGATCCGGCGCAGGCCTCCTTCGCCGCCGGCGACCTCGGGGATGCGGGCCTGCCAGCGTGGCGAGATGAGCACCGGATGGCCGCGGCGGCGGCCGTGGCGGGGAACGACGATGCCGCCACGCTCGGCGTAAGCCGCGAGCAGGGCGGCCACGGTGGATGCCCGTAGCGCGGGCAGGTCGGCGGGGCAGACGAGCAGCGGGTCCGGCACCGCCGGCAGCGCCGCGATGCCGGTGAGGATGCTCGAAGCCATTCCTCTCGCCGGGTCGGGGTTCACCACCGTGTGCACGCCGGCCGGCGGCTCCCAATCGGCGAGCGGTCCCGCGGGTGCCAGCACCACCACCGCCGCCGGCACGCCGCCCTCGCGCAGCGCCGCGAGCGTCGACTCGAGCACCGTCGACGCCCCCCACGGCAAGGCCAGCTTCGGCCGTCCCATCCGTGACGACGCCCCGGCGGCGGGCACCACGGCGGCAGGCAGGGTGGCGACCATCGACTGACGATATGCTTCGAGCACGCGCCGGTCGACCTACCGGCGCCTCTTGTGCAGGCGGCGCGCGGACCACGCCGTTTGGTGTGTTGGCGGTAGGAGAGGGTGAGTGCGTTCCGTTGGTTTGCCCTCCACCTTGCCTGTCCAAGCGCCGCCGCGCCGCGTCCTCGTCGTCGACGACAGCGAGCTGTCCCGCTCGCTGATCCGCCGGCTGCTCGAGCACCGCGGCTTCAGCGTGGTCACCGCCTGCGACGGTGCCGAGGGCGCGATGATCGCCCTGCGCGAGCACCCCGACGCCGTGGTCACCGACCTCGAGATGCCGGTGATGGGCGGCTACCAGCTGGCGCGGCTGCTCAAGAGCGACCCCGCCACCAACGACATCCCGCTGCTCATCCTCACCTCGCACGACGAGGCGTCGTCGCGCTTCTGGGGGCTGGAGACCGGCGCCGACGCCTATCTGATCAAGGACGACCTGCGCTCGGGCCTGCTCCCCGCCGTCGAAGAGCTGCTGCAGGGCGCCGCGAGCCGGACGCGCAAGGTGGTCGACCCGCCGAAGACCCCGCTGGAGGTGCTGGCGCGGGTCTCCAGCCACCTCGACGACCGCCTGCTCGAGGCGGTGCTCGTCAACCGCATCCTCGAGCGCGGCATGCATGCCGAAGGCATCCGCGAAGCGGCGCAGGCGGTGATGGGCACCGTCGCCGAGCTCGTCGACGTGGTGCTGCTCGCCATCGCGGTGCACGAGCCCGAGGAGTCGGTGGCGGTGCACGTCAAGGCATGCGAGCCGCTGCTCGACGGCGTGCGCGAAGGGCTCATCGGCGTGCTCTTCGAGCAGCTGGACGTCGCCGTCGACGCTCCGCGCGAGGTGGTGCTGCACGCGGCTGAGCTGCCCCCCGCCGCTCACCAAGACCTCGAGCGCCTGCAGCTCTTCCCGCTGCCGATGCGTGGCGCGAAAGGGCTGCTCGCCGTGCTGCCGAGGCGCAACTTCGGCGAGGAGTCGCGCGAGGGCCTGCTGCTGCGCGAGCTCTCGGGCCACCTCGGCCTGGTGCTCGACAACGCCCGCCTCGCGCAGCGGCTGCGCGAGCTGTCGATGATCGACGGCCTCACGCGCCTGCTCAACCGCCGCACCGTGCACCAGCGGCTGGGCGAGGAGTGGGAGCGCGCCCGCCGCTACGGCGGCTCGCTGTCGGTGCTGCTCGCCGACCTCGACCACTTCAAGCAGGTCAACGACACCTACGGCCACCTCGCCGGCGACGCCGTGCTCGCGGCCGTGGCAGACGTGCTGCGCCTGCACGCGCGCACCGCCGACGTCATCGGCCGCTACGGCGGCGAGGAGTTCCTGCTGCTGCTGCCGAGCACCGACCTCGCGAACGCCGGCCGTGCCGCGCGGCGGCTGCTCGAAGCGATCGCCGGCCACTCGGTGACCATGGGCGACGGCAGCCGGATCGCGGTGACGACGTCGATCGGCGTGGCCTCGCTCTCCGAGCTGTCCGAAGATGCGACGCCCGACTCGCTGCTCGCGCTCGCCGACCGACGCCTCTACGAGGCGAAGGCCGCGGGTCGCAACTGCGCCATCCCGTAGGGCCGCCGCGCTTGCAGCGGACCTGTGAGCCGCAGCCCAGGAAGGGTGCGGTCTACGTCACGGTCCGGCGGCGGTAGCGACGTGTAGACTTTCGCGCGCCCCACCCAGCCGGCACCGCTGCGCGGCGGCGTGCGGCAACACACCCTCAATGGCCGTTCGTTCCCCCCTGTTGGCGCTCCTCGCCGGCGACCCCCTGCGCGCCGGCGACCTCTACTACCAGCAGGGGCAGCTCGGCCGCGCCGCCGCCATGTACCGGCGCGCGAAGCGCTTCGACCAGGCGGCGCGGGTGCAGCTCGAGCTGGGCGACCGCGCCGCTGCGCTCGCGCTCTACCTCGAAGCGGGCGACCACCTGCGCGCCGGCGAGCTGCTGGCGCAGCACGGCGACCACAAAGAAGCGATCCAGCACTTCGAGAACGCCCGCGCTTACGTGAAGGCGGCAGAGTCGAGCCTGGCGCTCAAACAGCACGAGCGTGCGGCGCGTTTCTACGAGCGCGGCGGCGCTCTCGACCGCGCCGCTACCTGTTTCGAGAAGGCGGGGGAGCTGGCGGAAGCGATGCGCGTGCTCGAGCGCGAGTCGCGCTCGCTTTCGGGCCGCATCCGCATCGCCGGTGACGAGTCGCTGAAGGAGGCACAGCGGCAGGTGGACGCCCGCCGCGCCGGGCTGATGGCGCGGCTCGGCCGCTCTGCCGAAGCCGCCGACCTGCTGCTCGTCCAGGGCGAGACCGCGCGCGCCGCCGAGCTGCTGGAGAGGAGCGGCGAGGTGGAGCGCGCCGTGCGCAGCTGGGTGGCGGCCGGCCAGCCCGAGCGCGCGCTGCCGCTGCTGCCCGCGGCCAGCGGACTGCCTGCCGAAGAGCGGGCGCGCGTCTACCGCCACTGCCAGCGCTACGGCGAGGCGGCGGAGCTGTTCGCCGAAGCGGGCCACGACGGCGAGGCGGCCGAGTGCTGGGAGGCGGCCGGCATCCACGAGCAGGCGGGGCCGCTGTGGGAGCGCGCCGGCGAGATGGAACGCGCGGGCGAGGCCTTCGCCGCGGCACGCCGTTGGGCCGACGCCGCGCGCTGCTACCGCGCGGCGGGGAAGCTCGAGCTCGCAGCCGAGGCCTTCGTGCAGGTGCCCGACGAGGCCGCTGCGGCGGCCTGCTACCTGGCGGCCGAACGTCCGTTACGTGCCGCGCGGAGCTTCCTCGCCGCCGGCGACCGCGGCGCCGCCGCGCAGGCGCTGCAGCAGATCGGCGAGGAGAGTCCCGACTTCGAGCGCGCCACGTTGCTGCTGGTGCCGCTGCTGGTCGAGGAGGGCGTCTACGCCGGCGCGCTCCATCGCCTCGAGCTGCTGCGCGCCGACCTCTCGGCGAGCGGCAGCATCGCCGTCGAGCGCTACTACTGGGAGGCGCGCGCGCTCGAGGGTGAGGGGCGCTACGCGGAGGCGGCACAGGCCTACCAGCGCGCGGTGGCGATGCGGCGCGACCACCGCGACGCTTCGGGGCGGCTCGCGGCCGTACGCGATCGACTGAGCCGCGACTCGGGGCTCGACACCGGCCGCATCGCGGTGGTCAACGCCAGCGGCCAGCTCACGCATCGCATGGACACACCGACGCCGGCCGACGCGACGCCGCTGCCCGAGCTGCGCGAGGGCATGGTGCTCGCGGGCCGCTACCAGCTGCTCGGCGAGCTCGGCCGCGGCGGGATGGGGCGCGTCTACAAGGCCGAGGATCGCGAGCTCGGCGGCGTGGTTGCCTTGAAGACGTTGCGCACGAACTCGCTCGAGTCGTCCGACCAGGAGCGGCTGCTGCGCGAGGTGCAGATCTGCCGTCGCATCACGCACCCGAATGTGGTCCGCGTCTACGACATCGGCCGCTTCTCGGGCGGCCTCTTCGTCACCATGGAGTACCTCGAAGGCCGCACGCTCGACGTCGAGCTGCGCGAGAAAGGCCCGCTGCCCCTCGCCCGCGTGCGGGAGTTGCTGTCACAGCTGTTATCGGGGCTCGAGGAGGCGCACCAGCTACGCATCGTGCACCGCGACCTCAAGCCCTCGAACGTGTTCCTGACCGCCGACCGCGCGAAGATCCTCGACTTCGGCATCGCCCGCCAGGAGGGACCGGACACGAATCTCACGCAGACGGGCGAGGTCCTGGGCTCGCCGAAGTACATGTCACCCGAGCAGATCCAGGGCGAGGAGCTCGACGGCCGCTCGGACCTCTACGCGCTCGGCATCCTCACCTACGTCATGCTCACCGGCCGCGAGCCCTTCGTCGGCAAAACGCCGAGCGCCATCGCCCTCGCCCAACTGCGCGAGGCGCCGCCGGACATCACGAAGCTGCGTGCCGACTTGCCGGTGGAGTGGCGCGAGCTCTTGGAGAGGTTGCTCGAGAAGGATCGCGCGCGGCGGTTCGCTGGTGCGGCGGAGACTCGGGCCGCGGTGTTGGCGTTGCCTGTCGAATAGGCCGGCGTCGCTGGGTGGGTCGTGATCGCTCGTGCCCCGCCGTTTTGGGGCCTCAGGCAATCGCCGGCGCGTTTACCGCCGCGGACCCGGCCGCGGAGCAAGTCGGGTCCCCAGGCCGTGCTCGGGGCCGCCGCCACTCCCACCGGCCCGCCCCGCCTAGCCACAACAAACGAGCGGCCACTCTGGAACTCCCTCTAATGCTAGGACGCCGCGTAGCTTCACCTAGTTCACAATGCTTCGAATCACCACGGACAACGGTGAGCTCTCCACGCGGTAGCTGGCAGTGAAGGACGAAGGCGGGTGCTGAGCGGATTCGGGGGCCGCCGCGGCGGGACCTCTCGGAGGCGCTTCGCGATTGCTGCATGAGCACGATCGTTGCGGCGCCGGAGAGTGGAGGGGCGCCTTCTTGCTCCCGAGGGCACTGTAGGCGCCCCGGTCCCGCGGCGGCGGCCCCCGGATCCGCTCCCCACCCGCCGGCCGGGTGGTCACCGCCGCCTGCGGTACGCTTTCTGCTCTTCGCGCTGCACTTCGCGCGCAAACGACCGATGACCCCCGAACGCGTTCTCACCGACGACCTCGACCTCCTCCTCCGAGTGCTGCCGCCGCGCCTGCGAGCCGGGCTCGATTCCCCGGACCATCGCGAAGGCCTGCTCGAAGTCGTGATCGACCTCGGCCGCGTCGCCGAAGCACGATACGGCGGACGTGCCGAGCAGCTCTCCGCCGAGCCCGTCACCCACGAAGACCTGCAACACGTCACGGCGCGCGTCGGCCGCTTCGGCAAGGACAACCGCGCCGGCATCGAGCGCACGCTGCACCGCATCTCGGCGCTGCGTAACCGACAAGGCGACATCGTCGGCCTCACCTGTCGCGTCGGCCGCGCTGTGATCGGTACCGTCGAGGTCATCCGCGACGTCATCGAAGGCGGGCGATCGATCCTCCTCCTCGGCCGTCCCGGTGTCGGCAAGACCACGCTGCTCCGCGAGGCCGCGCGCGTGCTCGCCGACGACCTCGAGAAGCGCGTCGTCGTCGTCGACACGTCCAACGAGATCGCCGGTGACGGTGATGTGCCTCACCCCGGCATCGGCCGCGCGCGCCGCATGCAGGTGCCGACGCCCGAGGAGCAGCACGCGGTGATGATCGAGGCGGTCGAGAACCACATGCCGCAGGTCATCGTCATCGACGAGATCGGCACTCACGCCGAAGCGCTCGCCGCGCGCACGATCGCCGAGCGTGGCGTGCAGCTGGTGGCGACGGCGCACGGCAACAGCCTCGACAACCTGCTCTTGAACCCCACGCTCGCCGATCTCGTCGGCGGCATCCACGCGGTGACGCTCTCCGACGAGGAGGCGCGCCGGCGCGGCACGCAGAAGACGGTGCTCGAGCGCAAGGCGCCGCCCACTTTCGACGTGCTGATCGAGATCCAGGAGAAGGACCGGCTGGCGGTGCACCACCGCGTCGCCGACGTCGTCGACCGCTTTCTGCGCGGCACGAAGCCGCGGCCCGAGGTGCGCGTGCGCACGGCAGAGGGGATGGAGATCGAGGAGGCGGGAAGCGTCACCGCGCCGCCGCCGTCGCAGCCGCGCGCGCTCGATGCTGGTGCCACCAACGGAGACGGCGCTGACACGCATTCGGTAAGACCCGTGCAGCGCCAGACGCGCGTCTTCCCGTTCGCCGTCTCGCGCGGCAAGCTCGAGCGGGCTATCCGCGACCTCGGCGTGCCGGCGCGGCTGGTCAACCATGTCCACGAAGCCGACGTCGTGCTCACCGTGAAGGCGCAAGAGCGCCGCCAGCCGCAGCGCATCCGCGACGCGCAGGAGCGCGGGGTGCGGCTGGAGGTGGTGCGCAGCAACACGGTGAAGCAGATGGAGTCGTTCCTGCGCAAGGAGTTCGGGCTCGCCGACTTCCCCGAGGGCTCGGAGGTGGCGCTGCAGGAGGTCGAGGA
>DATNCU010000243.1:0-2678 GCA_035607145.1 Thermoanaerobaculia bacterium | reverse complement strand
TGCAAGGTACTTCGCGCTTCGTCCCTGTGACAGGATCGCGCCACCGGCATGCCCAAGCACGTCGCCCTCGTCGGCGCCGACCACTTCTCCGCCTACCACGACCTCGCGCGCGGCCTCAAACAGGTCGGGGCGCTGGTCACCGGCATCGGCGCCACCGGCTCGACGGCGGCGCTGCCGGCGGGGCTCAAGCCCTGGCTCGACGCCTGGGAGCCGGTCGGGAACCTGATGGACCCGCAGGCGATCGCCGACGCCGCTCGCCGCGCGGCGCGCCGCCGCGGCCTCGACCGCATCGAGACCGGCGACGAGAACCTGGTGGTGCCCACCGCCGAGGCGCGCGCCGCCCTCGGGCTGCCCGGCCTTTCCGTGCGCACCGCTCTCCTCTGCCGCGACAAGCCGGCGATGAAGGAGGCGCTGCGCGCGGCGGGACTGCCCTGCGCCGAGTCGACGGCGGCTTCGTCCCTCGCCGAGCTCGAGGCCTTCGCCGACCGCGTCGGTTACCCGCTGGCGCTCAAGCCACGCGCCGGCCTCGGCGGCATCGGCGCCCGCCGCGTCGACGGGCGGGGCGACCTCGTCGCCGCCGCGCGCGCGCTCGGCGTCGCGCAAGGTCGCTCCGTCGCCGTCGAGGAGTGGATCGAGGGGCACGAGGGCTTCTTCGACACCGTCACCATCGGCGGAGCGGTGGCGCACGAGTTCATCGCCCACTACTACCCGCCGGTACTGCAGGCGCTCGCCGACCGCTCCCTGTCGCCGCAGATCGCCTCGACCAACCGCGTCGAGGTGCAGAGCTACAGCGAGTTGCGCGACATCGGCCGCAAGGTCATCGCCGCGCTCGGCATCGACACCGCGGCGACGCACATGGAGTGGTTCTTCGGCCCCAAGGGTCTCAAGGTCTCGGAGATCGGCGCCCGCCCCGCCGGCGAGCGCATCTGGGACCTCTACTGCGTCGGCAACGACATCGACCTCTGGCGCGAGTGGGCGATGGCGATCGTCCACGGCCGCCCCGGCGCCCGCCCCAGTCGCCGCCTCGCCACCGGCTCGGTGCAGGTGCGCCCCGACGGCGACGGCCGGATCGCCGGTTACGAGGGCCTCCACGACGTGCTCGCCGCCGTCAAGCCCTTCGCATGGCAGCACCGCCTACCGAAGCCCGGCACCCCGACGGACCCCGTCTACAAGGGCTACCTCAACAACGTCTGGTTCCGCCTCCGCCACCCCGACTACGACGAGCTGCGCAAGCTGATGGACTTCGTCGGCCAGCGGCTCAAAGTCCGCGCGGCTTAGAAGGCGGACGGATCGCGGCGCCTAACGAGGCCGTTCCGGATAGCTGCCCCTGGCGCAGATGTAGTAGCGAAAGCCCGGCGGCGCCGGCAGGTTGGGCAGCGCGAAGTTGCCCTTGGTGAGATCACCGCCGTACGCGTTGCCGATCAGCGAGAGAAGGACCCGGCTCTCCGTGGTGTCGATCTTCATCATGCGGCCGTCGCAGGGGAACCAGCCGTCGTGCTCGGAGCCGGCAATCCTGGTGTCGACCAAGCGGATGGTGCCCGAGAACGATTCCGGCAACGTGCGATCGCCCGTCTTGGCGATCAGGCAGTCCGCCTGAGGGAGCGCCGGCGCCGAAGCGCCGCACCGCTCCCACGCCCCGGCGACGAACTCGCGGCGCAAGAAGAACCTCCCCACCTCGCCGATGCAGCGCTCGCGGTTCGCATACGAGTCGTCCGGCCACCGCCCGAACATGGCGACGCAGGCGCGCATCTCGGGTAACAGATACGGCGGGCCGTAGCCGGGAAGTTGGAACTTGGCGTGGTCGCCGCCACTGAAGCGGCCGCCGAGGAGATGCGCGAGCGTCTCCTTGTCGGTGTCGGCGGTGGCCGAGTGCTGCGCGCCGTCACAGGCGAGCCAACCACGCGGGTTGAAGTTGAAGGGGAAGAGGACGACCTCTCCGATGACCGTATCCATGGGCGGCTCCTCCGCTACGCGCGCGCCCGTGTCCGCCGCAGCCGCCAGGCGCCCGCGACGGCGCACAGCACGGCGAGGGCGAGCAGCCCGCGCCAGTCCGCCGTCGGGATCTCCGCCGGGGGCGGCGGCCCGCCGGCGACCTGGAAGCTCGTCGGGTCGCCGGGTTGTTGCGTCGCCGGGTCGTCGGTGACGGCGGTGGCCTCGTTGGTGCCGTCGCCGTTGGCGTCGTAGGCGATCGTTCCCTGGTTCGAGATGGTGGTGCCGGGCGCAACGCCGGAGTTGATGGTGGCGGTGATGGTGATCGTCACCGAGGCGCCGCCGGCGAGACCGCCGTTCCAGGTCACGGTGTTGGTGCCCACGTTGGGCGTCGCCACGCCGGAGGTGGCGGTGGCGTTGACCAGCGTCAACGTCGACGGCAGCACGTCGGTGAATTCGGCGCCCGGATTGTCGGGCTGCGCGACGCCCCCGTTGTTGGTGAGCACCACCGTGTAGGCGATCACGCTCCCTTCGGTGAAGGTGCCGCTCACCGTCTTCGTGCCGCTGATGTTGGTCGGCGTGATCACTCCCCGCGAGACGCTGGCGGTGTTGTCGTTCAGGTTGCCGTCGGTGGCGTTGGACGACACGACCGCAGTGTTGGTGAGGACCGTGCCGTTCGGCGTGCCGGGAGCGACCTCCACCGTCAACGTGAAGCCCGTGCTCTCGACCCCCATGCTGGCGTTCGAGCA
>DATNCU010000214.1:0-9425 GCA_035607145.1 Thermoanaerobaculia bacterium | reverse complement strand
GCGGTCCGCGAGGCCGTCGCCGAGCAGCAAGTTGGCGAGCATGTGCGCGGTGCCGTCGCCGCCGAGCGCGACGACGCCCCGCGCACCGGCGGCGATGGCGGCGCGCAGCGCGTCCGCCGCCGCTCGCGGGTCGCTCTCGCGCACGACGTTCGCCGCGCGCAGCTCGGGGTGGGAGTCGACGAGCGCGCTCCACACCCCCGGCGCGCGACCGGAGCCGGCTGCCGGGTTGACGAGGAAGACCAGCTGCTCGAGCTTCACCTCACGCCTCCACCACGCCTTCCGGCGTCCACGCGAACAGCGCCGCGGCGAAGGACTCCTCCTCCGCTTCCCACCGCGGACCGCTCCACCCGAGCTCGTCGCGGAAGATCGCGCCGAGCCTCGGCACCACGGCGCGTGCCGTCGGCGGGTCCCACATGGCGAGGCGCGCACGACGCACGAGCAGGTCTTCGAGGCGCAGCACGGCGCCGTGACGCAGCTGGGCGCGCACCTCCGCCGCGGTGAGGTCGACGTCGTCGACGAGCGGGTGCAGCTCGTCGCGCGAGCGGGCAAGCGCCGCCGCCGTCCACGCCAGCGAGCCGAGCCGCCGCGACATCGCCGCCGCTACCGGCGCCGCCACGCCGCGCTCGCGCAACCGCTCCGGTAGATCCGCCGGCGCCAAGCCGGCGAGTGGCGTACCAGCCGTCGCGCACTCCCCCACCCGCCGCGCACGCTCCGGCGGCAGGCGCTTCACCACCTCGTCGACGACCTCCTCCGCCGTCGAGCGATACGTCGTGAGCTTGCCGCCGGCGACGTTGAGCAGCCCTTCCTCCTCCCACACCTCCTCGTCGCGGCTCGCCTCGGACGGCGTGTCGGCGTGGCTCTGCAGGATCGGCCGCAGGCCGGCGAAGGCGCCGCGCACTTGCGACGCATTCGTGACGCGGCCGGGGAACGCCGTCATCGCCACGCGCAGCAGGTAGTCGACCTCGGCGCGGGTCGGCCGCGGGTCGTCGAGTCCGCCGTCGTGGAAGAGGTCGGTGGTGCCGACCAGCACGCCCTCCGGGTGCGGGATGAAGAACACCGGCCGGCCGTCGTCGGGTGAGGCGACGGTGAGCGCCGCCTCGATGGGCAGCAGCGACGCCGGCAACACCACGTGCACGCCGCGCGAGGGCCGCAGGCGGCGGCCGGCGAGGCCGAAGCGCTCGCGCACGGCGTCGGTCCAGTGGCCGGTGGCGTTGAGCACCACTGCCGCGTCGACGCGGTGTGCGTCGCCCGACAGCAGGTCGCGCACGACGACGCCGTCCACCTTGCCGGCGGCATCGCGGTGGGCGTCGATCGCCTCGGCGCGCGGCAGCACGAGGCCGCCGTAGGCGGCGGCCGTGGCAGCCACCGCGATCGTGAGCCGCGCATCGTCGGCGAAGGCGTCGCCGTAGACCAGCGCGCGGTCGAGGCCCTCGATCTCGAGCCCCGGCGCGAGGCGCTGCGCCTCCGCCGCCTCCACCTCGCGGTGGCGCTCGGGGCGCTGCGTCAGGCGGTCGTACATCCACAGGCCGATCCCCACCTGCCACCCTGGCGTGCGATCCCCTTCGTAGGCCGGGTAGAGGAACGACACCGGCTGCACGAGGTGCGGCGAGAGCTGGAGTAGGCGGTCGCGCTCGCGGCAGGCGAGGCGGGTGATGCGAAGCTGCATCTGCTTGAGGTACCGCAAGCCGCCGTGGATGAGCTTCGACGAGCGCGACGAGGTGCCGGAAGCGAGGTCACCCTTCTCCACCAGCAGCGCGCGCAGCCCGCGCTGCGCGGCGTCGAGCAGCACGCCGCAGCCGGTGATGCCGCCGCCGACGATCACCAAGTCGAAAGGCCGGGCGATACCGGCGAGCGCGCGCTGGCGGAAGGTGGGGTCGAACATCGCGGCGCCGTCACGCCTCGAGGCGGTCGACCGGATCGAGCAGCACGTGTGGGTTGAGGATGCCGGCGGGGTCGAACGTCGAGGCGGCGCCGGCCAGCGCGCGCAAACCCTCATCGCCGACTTCCGCACCGAGCCAGGGCGCGTGCCAGCTGCCGACGCCGTGGTGGTGCGTAACGGTCGCGCCGCCCGCAACGAGCTCGGCATTGGCGGCCCGCTTGAGCGTCGCCCAGCGCGCCACCGCCGCCGCGGGATCCGGCGGCACGCGGAAGAAGCAGGTGAAGTAGAGCGAGGCGCCGTCGCGGTACGGATGCGAGAGGTGGCAGAGGACGACGACCTGCTCGTCGTCTGCCGCGAGCGAGCGCTCGAGCGCGGCGACCATCCGTCGCCGCAGCGGCGCCACCTGCGACCACGGCGCTGCCGTCTCCAGCGTCTCCGCAGCA
The DNA here is from genome assembly GCA_035607145.1 of Thermoanaerobaculia bacterium. Lineage (GTDB taxonomy): Bacteria > Acidobacteriota > Thermoanaerobaculia > Multivoradales > JAIOJS01 > DASYQD01. Next base: position 7,103 of record DATNCU010000214.1, on the reverse strand, counting down.
AAGCCGGCGTCGAGCAAACCGTCGCGCAAGTACGGGTGGCGAAAGCGATCGGCGAGCCAACGACGCCCGGCGCCGCGGCCGAGCGCGACGCCGCCGTGCCGGCGTAGGTGCGGCGCCGCGGCCGCGAAGGCGCGGCGCAGCTCGCTCTCGCCGCCGGCGGCGCCGACGAGCAGCAGGCAACCCTCCGCCACACCCCGCCACGAGAGGTAGCGGCGAATCGCCGCCGCCCCGGCGCCGGCGTGGCCGAGCCCGACGAGCAGCGCCGTCGCCGTTTCGACGGCGTCGGAGAGCCGCAGCATCGAGAGCGGCACGCCGTCCTGCGCGATCTCGCGCGCCGCGGTGAGACCGGCGTCCCACTCCGGCAGCAGCCACGCGATCACCTCGCGCCGCGCCGGCGCCTCGCGCACCCGCACCGTCACCCGGGTCACCACGCCGAGCCGCCCTTCGCTGCCGAGCACCAGGCGCCGCAGATCGGGCCCGGCGGCGGAAGCGGGCTGGGCCGGCAGCGACCACCGTCGAGGTTGGCCGTCTTCGAGTCCGGGCGCCACCAGCTCGAGGCCCGCGACGAGGTCGTCGATGCGGCCGTAGCCGAGCGACTCCTGCCCCGCCGAGCGCGTCACCACCCAGCCGCCGAGCGTCGACAGCTCCCACGACTGCGGCAGGTGCCCGAGAGTGAAGCCGTAGGCGCCCAGCTCCGCCTCCACGCGCGGCCCCAGCGTGCCGGCACCGAAGGTGGCGAGCCCCGACTCCCAGTCGAGGGCGTGCAGGCCGGAGAGCGGCGTGAGGTCGAGCACCACCGCCGGCCGCTCGCCAGCGAGCACGTTGACGCCGCCGGTTACCGAGGTGCCGCCGCCGCGCGGGATGACGCGCACGTTGGCTTGCGCGCAGGCGGCGAGCAAGCCCGCGATCTCGCTCTCCTCCGCTCGTACGACGGCGTCGGGCAACGAGGGCGCACCGCCCGCGCGCAGCCACAACAGGTCCGGAAGCCCCTGGCCGCGCGCATGCGCGAGACGGTCGAGCGGCTCGGTAGAGGTGGCGCCGGGCAGGCGCGGCAACTTCCGCGGCGCCGGCAGCGCGTCGAGACGCGGCGGCACCGGTGCGTTCGCGGTCCCCGGCCCCAGCCGCTCCGCGAGCCACGCCAGCATCTGGGCGGGCGGCGGCACCGCGACTCCCTCGTAGCCCCACCCCGCGAGGCGCCGCCGCATCGCTAGGGGTAGATCCGGCCGGCCGGATGCAGCTCGTCGGCGCGCGCGGCGAGCGCTCGCGCCTCGTCGAGGAGCTTCTCGTCGTCCGGCGGATCCGTGAGCGCCGCTTTCAGGCGCAGCAGATCGGCTCGCGTCCGCAGCGCGGTCGCCGCGCGCTCGGCGCCCCCGTCGGCGGTAAGCCCGACCGCCAGCGCCGAGGCCGCGATGCCTACGTCGGCCCTCTTCTCGCGATCGCCGGCCGGCGCCGCCGGGTCGGTCCGCAGCAGCTCGGCCGCCTTGGCGGCGATCGACTGCGCGATCTCGGCCCGCTCGGGTCCGGTGACCGACTCCGCCACGTGCCACGCATCCTCGACGTCGTCTTCGCCGAGGTGCATGTAGGCGCGGCCGAGGAGCAGAGAGTTTTCGCCCGGCACCTCCAACAGGAAACGATCGATCAGCTCGCCCGCCTCGTCGTACTCGTCCTTTTCGACGAGCTCGCGCACGTCGGCGTGATCGCTGAGGAACGCCGAGTACGCGGGCCCGAAGTCGAAGTCAGACTCGAGCTGGAAGTTGACGGTGACGACGAAGTAGGCCGCGACCGGCGTGCCGCGCAGCGCGGCCGCCTTGAACTTCCAAGTCTCCACCGCGGCAATCGCGGCCTTGTCGAGGCCCATCGGCAGCCCCTTGAGGACGCGCGAGCTCGTCACCGAGCCGCGCTCGTCGATCAACGCTTCGACGATCACGACGCCGGTGAGCCGCGCCCTCCGCGCCAGCTCGGTGTAGACCGGGTCGGCGCCGGAGATCTTGACCGGCGGCGTGACCTCGCCGCCGACGCGGTACGGCGGTCCTTCCGCCGCCGCGAGAAGGAACAGCACCGGCGCCAGCAGTGCCAGGAGCTTCGTGCGCTTCAAGGAGGCCATCCTAACGCGCCCCCGCCACCCGCCGGAACCGCCCGCCAGAAACGTCACCGCACGTCCGTCCACAAGGGAAATGTCAAATGTCCGCCGGCTGCGGCGAAAGACCCATCCATGAACAAGACAATCGTTCGGGTGCTGGTGACGGTAGCGGTCGTCGCCGCCTGTTGGGCGCCTCCCGGCGCGGCGCAGCAGCGGACGACGTTCGTCGCCGTCGACCAGGAGGACCAGGCGACGAGCGAGGCCGACGAGCTCCTCCTCCAGCGTCTGGCGGCAAAGCTCGACGAGCCGCTGCGGCCGTCGACCCTGGGCTACGAACAGGCCATCGACCAGCTCTCCGAGCGCGGCGAGGACAGCCGCGACGTGCGCTACCTCGGGCACGTCACCCCCTACGTCTACCTCGCGGCGGAGATGCTGGGCGCGGACTTCGAGGTGCTCGGCACCTACGTCAGCAAGGCCACCAAGGGGACGACCACCTACCACTCCTACTTCGTGGTCAACCGGGCGGCGATCGACTCCACCCTGCAGCTCGGCGGCAAGCGGCCCGACCTCGACAAGCTGCTCGAGTTCGTGCGCGTGCGGGCCGCCGCCGGAACGCCGGCGCGTTTCGTCTACCACAACCGGTTCAGCACCTCGAGCTACTTGCTGCCCTCCCTGTTCTTCCGGGGCCACGGCGTCTTCTCGATGCGGGCCTCCGCCGGCAGCCTCACCGCCATCGACAGCCGCTGGGTGGGGGGCGACCGCGAGACCGCCAGCTCCACCGCCCTGGTCGGGCTGGTCGCCGCCGGCGAGCGCGCCGACCTGGCCGCGGTCTGGGACGGCACCAAGGTCAAGTTCGAGCCCGGCGGCGACCACGCCGCTTTGGGCGAGCAGGTCTACTTCATCCAGCTTCCGACGGTGCTGCCCAACGACCTGCTCGTCTGCTCGCGCTCGATGCTGCCGCGGGAGGGGGCGGCGACCACCGCGCGGTCGATGGTCGACAAGCTCTTCCCGCCCCGCCCCGGTGGCAATTCGCGTGAGCCGCTGACCATCGGGCGCGGCGACTTCATCTCCTGGGTACCGATGGACGCCGAGGCACAGTACGCCTTGAGCGGCCTGCGCATGGTCGCCACCGAGCAACGAGCCCCGCTCACCGTCAGCATCGCCGCCGCGGACAGCAAGGTTGCCGAGAGCTACCTGCAGGCCGCCCGCACGGCGCTGCGCCTCTCCGGGACCGAGCTCGTCCCCTACGACGACAGCTTCCACCGCGTCGTCGACTACGCCTGGACGCTCGCCTGGGTGCGCGACGGCTACGTCATCCTCAACAGCGACATCCCCGCTTTCGGCGTCGCGCAGGAGTTCCCCATCAGCTTCCGGCCCGCCGCGCGCGGGGCGGAGGAGAGCGACCTCACCCAGCGGATCGCCAACATCGTCAGCTCGCGCTTGCACCGCATCCGCTACGTCTGGCCGTACGAGGAGGAGCAGCCGCTGGTGATCCGCGACGTGCCGTTCGCGCCGGGCTCGGCGGTGAAGGTGCAGCGCATCCACTGGACGGAGCCGGCTCGCAATGGCTACACCGCGGACAATCGGCCCAGCTCCGTCGCCGTCGAGGGTGACCTCTTCAAGTTCCGCCTGTCGAAGGACGCCTTCCGCATCGCCATGGCCGACACCAACGGCTTGCCGCCTCTCGACCCGATGAGCACGGTGGCCTATCGCGTCGTGCTGCAGCGCCCGGAGGAGCCGCGAGCGATGCACGCGTTCTTCAACGGCGTCTTCGTGCTGTTCCTCCTGGTCGCGGTCGTCGGCACCGTGCTGGCGTTACGCGGCGCTCGCCGCCTAGCACGCGTCGAGATCGCTCCGTCCGCGGCGCTCTCCAACGCTACCCGCTGACTCGAAAAGGCACTCGTATGGACGTCACTCCCCCGCTCGCAACGCCCGACCTCGACCCCGAGGCCGGCGTCGAGGCCGGGCCGCTCGAGGGCTCTTCCAAGGTTGTCGCGATGGCTCCGGTGAAGTACATCTTCAGCTACGCCCGCAAGGACTCGAAGTTCGTCGTCGAGCTCGCCCAGCGACTGCGTCAGGCCGGTGTCGACCTCTGGCTGGACCAACTCGACATCGTCGCCGGCCAGCTCTGGGACCACGCGATCGAGAGCGCGTTGAAGAGCTGCGGCGGCATGATCGCGGTGCTGTCGCCGGATTCGATAGCTTCCAACAACGTAATGGACGAGGTGTCCTACGCGTTGGAGGAAGGCAAGCAGCTCGTACCGGTGCTGCTGCGACCTTGTGCCGTGCCGTTTCGACTGCGGCGGGTGCAGCACGTCGACTTCACCGGTGGCTACGATGCGGCCTTCGCGCGCCTGTTGACGGCGCTCGGGGCTGAGCCGCCGCAGGTGATTGGGCCGCAGGTGGTCAAGCCGCCGCAGGTGGTCAAGCCGCCGGTTGTCAAGCCGCCGCCGGTGGTCGAGCCGGAAGAGGATGTCGAGCCGGATCTGCCGGTCACTCGTCCGCCTCTGGTCGACCGCAAGCTCGGCGCTCTTCTCTTGCTGGCCGCCATCTTCCTCCTCAACCTCCTGGAGACGAACCTCGAGGCGTTGCTCATGGCGAGCCGCTCGCCGGCCGCGGCTCGGCTCAGCGCCTGGGGTGACGCCTTCGCCACCGCCAGCCGCGGCATCGAAAGCGCTCTGGGGCTGGCGAGCAGCCTGAGCTTCGCCGCGCACGACGAGGCGCCGATGACCACCGTCGTGGCGTACAGCGCTTCCTACTTCTTCCTCTTCCCGGCGCTCTGCCTGATCGTCGCCCTCGTTCTCGCCCGGCGGAAGGAGATCACGCCGTTTCGCGTCTACTCCCTGGCGCTGGCGGTGGACTACGCGGTCAGCTTGCCGTTCTTCCTGCTGCTGCCGGTGCCCGAGCGCTGGGCGCACCCCGACTCCGGTGCGATGCTGCTCTCCGACCGCCTCGGCTCGTGGCTAATCGACATGCTGCGGCCGATGAGCGGCCTCGACAACTGCTTCCCGAGCTTCCACGTGTCGATGACGACGATCGCCGTCCTCGTCTGCTTCCGTTTCGGCGCCAAGATGCGGATGGCGGCACTCGGGCTCGGCGCCACGGTGGCGTTGTCGACGGTGGTGCTCGGCATCCACTGGGTTGGCGACGTGCTCGCCGGCGCCGCGGTGGCAACGCTCAGCGTCGCCGTCGCCGCCTGGATCGACGCGCGTCTCGTGGTCGCGCGCGCCGGCGCGGCGGCGCCGGAGCCGCAGGCGCAACGCTCGACAGGAATGGCGCTGCCGGGCCTGGGCGCGGCCGCGTTACCGCAGGTGTAGCTACCAGCGCACCGGCAGCCGCATCCGCCGCTCCTCGCGGTCGCGCCACATCACGTAGCCCTCGCGGCGGCCGAAGAGGTAGAGGTCGCGCAGCACCTCGACGTCGTGGCGGCAGTACTCCTCGACGAGGTCGAACCGCCCCTCGCGGACCCAGGCGAGCGACTGCAGGCCGTCGGCGGTCTTGCCGTTCCCCAGCGTTTCGCGCGCCAGGTGATCGAGGCGGAGGCGGAAGCCGAGCGCGTGGTGGACGTCCTCGAGCAGGTCGAGGGTCGGGACGAGGCGGTTGTAGTCGGCGCCGGTGTAGCCGGCAAGGACGCGGTAGTCGAAGCGGCGCACGTTGAAGCCGATGACCAGCCGCGCCGCGCGCAGGGTTGCGGCGAGGGCACGGGCGTCGCGCTCGCGGTAGACCTCGAAGCGCTCCTCTTCGAGGCGGCAGATCACCGCCAGCGCAATCCCCATGCGGTGCGCGTTGCCCCAGCCGCCGACCTCGGCGGCGGAGCGCAGCGTCTCGAGGTCGAAGAGCAGCGTGTCGCCGCCGGCTGTGGGCGGCAGCGCCGGCACGCGAGGAGCGCGGCGGCGCCACACATCGCGCCAGAGGGAGCGCAGCGATGCGGCGAGGCGCGAAAATGGCCGGTGACCGTTCGGCGTCGAGATCGCCGCGGCCGCCTCGCGGCCTCGCGATGACGGGAGCAGGCTGCCGTTGCCGCTCGCAGCAGAGTGGCGGCCGTTGTCGTGGACTGACGGGAGCTGGCTGCCGTTGGCGGTGACCGGCGGGAGCTCGTGCTCATCGTCCCCATCCGCCGCCACCTCGGCCCCCACCTCCAGCGACAACCGCCACGGCTCCGCCGCCGGCAACGCCTCGTCGCCCAGCAGCAGCGCCACCACCCGCCGCGCCCCTGCCTTGTCGAGCGGCCGGTTGCCGTTGCCGCACTTGGGCGACTGCACGCACGACGGGCAGCCACTCTCGCACGGGCACTCGTCGAGCAACCGGCCGACGCGCGCGAGCAGCTCGGGGAGCGCGGCGAAAGCGCGCGGCGCGATGCCGACCCCGCCGGCGTGCCCCTCGTAGACGAAGACGCCGCCGCAGCCGATCTGCGGGTGGAACGGCGTCGAGATGCCGCCGAGGTCGCCGCGGTCGCAGAGCGCGAGCAGCGGCAGCAGCGAGATCGCCGCGTGCTCGGCGGCGTGCAGCGAGCCGAGGAAGTGGTGCGGGCCGCGTACCTCGGACGGCGCGCCGTTGACCTCACCCGCGTGTCGGCGTCCGAGCGCCGCCTCGATCGCCGGCGTCGCCGCCCACCACACCCCCACCGTCTCGTACGACACCTCCGGCAGCTCCAGCTCGTGCCGCGACAGCACCTCGCCGCCAAAGATGCGCTTGCGCTCGTAGCCGACCACGCGCTCGGTGACGCGCAGCCTCCCGAGCCATGCCGAGAGCGCACCCTCGTGGCGCTCCCCCGTCGCCTCGAGGATCCGCGTGTCCTTCTCCGCCAGCGCCGTGGTGTACCAGTCGACGCTCGTCGGCTCGACCAGCACGCGGCTCGCACCGAGGTCGAGCTCGCGCACCAGGTATTGCCGGCCGGCGTGGAGGTAGATCGCCCCCGGATGGCACTCGAAGTAGACGCGCAGGCCGTCGATGGTGCCGATGGTGCGCCCGCCACGCGCCTGCACGATTGCGAAGGTCTCGCCGCCGCCGCGCAGCGAGACGC
>DATNCU010000200.1:0-2423 GCA_035607145.1 Thermoanaerobaculia bacterium | reverse complement strand
CCGCCTGCTCCTCGCCCTCCCGCTCCTCGCTTTGCTCGTCGCCGCGCCCGCGTTCGCCGCAGGAAAACTCACCGCAAGCCTGCGCGGTTTCGAGGAGGTGCCGGCGACCGCGGTCGTCAACAGCGGCAGCTTCAACGCCACCCTCAACGGCAGCAACACCGAAGTGACTTACACCCTCACCTACAACGTGCCCGAGGGCACCGTCGCGCAGGCGCACCTGCATTTCGCCCAGAAGGGCGTCAACGGCGGCATCGTCGTCTTCCTCTGCAGCAACCTCGGCAACGGGCCGGCGGGCACGCAGGCCTGCCCGGAGCACAGCGGCACCGTCACCGGCACCTTCACCGCCGACGACGTCCTCGCCGTCACCGGCCAGAGCGCGGTGGCGGGCGACCTCGACTCCGTGCTGCGCGCCGCCCGCGCCGGCATCGTCTACGCCAACGTGCACACCAACGAGCTGCCGGGCGGATCGATCCGCGGGCAGGTCAAGTTCAGCGGCAAGTAGGCACCGCCAGGAACCGCCTCGCAGAGCAGCGATGCGGGGCGTGGCCTACGGCGACTTGGCCGACCACGCCCCGCTCGACCCCACCTCGAAACCCGAGCGGAACAGCTCCGGGCGGCCGCTCGTCCACCACACCAGGAACTGCTGCAGCGCCTGCGGCGCCGGCGGTGGCGGAGCCGTGGGCGGCGGCGCGCCGGTCTGGTCGGTCGAGCTGAGGCCGTGGCAGGAGGCGCAGACGCGCACCTCGCCGGCCTTGAAAGTGAGCCAGTAGCGCTCGCGCACCACGGGCGTCGCGCCGTGGGTGAGCTGCCAGCTCATGGCGCGGTGCGACGGCACCATCGCCACCATCGAGCCGTCGAGCGCGATCTTGACGCTCCCCGGCGGCGCTCCCGGCAGCACCGGATTGTGGGCGGCCACCGTCGGGTCGTGTAGCGGGCGCGCCAGGACGCGGCGGCCGGGGTCGGGATTGGCCGTACCACCAACGCCGCGGATCAGGTCGGCCTGGTAGAGCTGGAGGTAGTTGACGTCGTAGATCTTGCCGGGCGGGTTGCCGACCGTCGTCGAGACGCCGCCCGGGACGCGGAGGTTGAACGGCTGCTGGCGGTCGTCGTGGTCGCGCTGGGTGACGTTGCGGCTGATGAGCAGCGCCACGCCCTGCTCCTCCAGTTGGAGCTGGAAGCGTTGCGGGTCGACGCCCTGCTGGGCGAAGACCGCGGCCTCGACCGCGGGCAGCGAGCCGCCCGGCGCCGGCGGCACCGCCCGCGGCCTCACCTCCACCGGGTCGAGCTCCCACAGGGTGGCGTTCACGTAGTCGACGCGCTCGTCGGGGTCCCAGAACCAGAGCGTCTTGGTAATGCCACCGGTGAGGGTAGCGCCGTACTTCTGCCACCCGGCACAGCCGCCCCCGGCGGCGACGAAGCCACGCAGCCGGAACTTGTAGCGCGATCCGGGAAGCTGCCGCGTGCCGGTGTTGGCGTCGTTGCGCGTCTCCGGCACGCCGGGGCTCTTCTCGCCGGCGTGCACCGCGACGAGAGTGCCGTCGGAGAGCGGCAGCGGTTGGCGATAGAGACCCGAATGGCAGGGGTGTGGGACCTCACTGCCCTCGGTGAAGCTCGCCGTCGACTCGTGCGTCACCTCGGTGATCGGCATGTCGTCCGGGTGCCGGCCGGGCTCGCCGGGCAGCCAGAGCACCTGGCCGGCGGCGTGGGTGAAGAACTCCGGCGCGCTGATGCCGTAGTAGCGGCCGGCGTCGGTGGGGCTCTCGCGGATCTGCAGCAGGTTGGTCAGCGAGTGCGCGTTGACGCGGCCGCAGGCGTTGTCGCCGCAGATGAACTCGTCGAGGTTCGGATCGTCGTTGAAGGCGCGGTTGAAGTAGCTCTCGAGGTCGTGGCGGCCGACGTGGTTGAGGGTCTCGAGCTCGCTGCCGTCCTGGTTCATCATCCAGGGGAAGAACTGGTTGAACGAGTGCCCCTCCTCGTACGGCAGCAGCAGGTCGGCGCGCACCGCGCGCGGCTCGGGGAACACCTCGTCGCGGTTGGCGAGCGGCACCGAGCCCGGCGCCTCGCTCGACCAGTTGAAGGTGCCGTAGGGATCGCCGGGGTCGAGCGCGTCGGTATCGGCCTGCTGGTCCCGCTGCAGGTGGTCCCAGCGGGTGAAGATGACGCGGCCGAAGCTGTCGACGGTGGGCTTGAAGTCGCCCGACGGCGCGTGGTCGAGCAGTCGCAGGTCGCCGGTCGCGGGATCGAGCGACCACAGGCCCGACACCGTCGGCGCCTCCTCGTACTCGTCGAGCTGCGGATAGAGGTGCGCCGCGCCGTCGCGCGGGCGGTCGGAAGTGAACAGGACGCGGCCGTCGGAGAGGTAGGCCGGGCTGACGTTGTTGGCGTTGCCGGGCTGCTGCGGCACCTTGGTAATGAGCGGTGTG
>DATNCU010000198.1:0-10777 GCA_035607145.1 Thermoanaerobaculia bacterium | reverse complement strand
ACCTCGAGATCCACGGCGGCGTCGGCAGCTGCGGCAGCGGCGTCTCCGTCGGTCAGGCCACCGTGCAGGCCGCCTCGGGATCGCGGCCGCTCACCGTCCTCTCCGGCGGCGTCGGCACGGTCCGCCTGCGCCACCTGTTCGTGACCACCAATAACGGCACCTACAACGGCGACGGCGGCGGCATCTGGTTCGCGGGCGCCAGCGCGTCGAGCCGGCTGGAGCTCTTCGATACCCGCGTCAACGCCAACACCGCCTCCGGCGACGGTGGCGGCATCTTCGTCTCGCAAGGCAAGCTCGTGCTGTCGACCGGGGCGCAGGTGGGCCTCAATGTCGCCCACCGCGGCGGCGGCGTGGCGGCGTTCACCGGTGCGGTGGTGGAGATGCGCGGTGCCGGCGTGCTCAGCAACCGCGCGGAGCTCGACGGCGGCGGCATCTTCGCGCCCGATGCGCAGGTGATCATCGAGAATCCGTCGACCCAGACGACGACGTTCGTGGGCAGCAACATCGCCGGCCAGGACGGGGGAGGTCTCTATCTCGCCGGACAGTACGACGACAGCATCGGCGGCATCGCGGCCGCGCCGTCGGTCGTCAACAGCAACCGGGCGCAGCGCGGTGCTGGGATCTTCATCGACGGCAGCAGGGTGCACCTCAGCTACGCACAGGTTGCCTTCAACGCCGCGACCGGGGAGGGTGGTGGCGTCCACCTGACCGGCTACGGCGGGCTCTCTTCGAGCACCTTCGGGGATCCGCCGAACCTCGGCGAGTTCCCGCGCCTGGAGCGCAACAGCGCCGGCGAAGGCGCCGCGATCTACGTCGACGACGGCGGCGTGGTGCTCTCGTCGGGCCGCATTCGCGACCACCACGCCGGCCCCGGGGGCGCCGCGCTGATGGCCGCGGTCGTCGAGGGCGGGCTGTATCTGCACGGTGTCGTCCTCGAGAGCAACGCTCTGCCGGCGCTGTTCACCGTCTACGACAGCGCCCAGCTGCAGCTCGAGCACGCCACGCTGGTGGGCAACACGGTGACCGGCATCGTGCGCTGGCGCGGCAGCGACTCCAGTGTCGAGGTGTTGTCGACGGTGCTCGACGAGACCGAGCCCCTCTTCGCCTCGTTCGAGACGCCGGCCGCGCCGCCTGTGCTCGCTTGCGTGTTGAGCCACTACGCCTCGTCGTTCTCGGCGCTGCCGCCGGGCACCGACCTCTCGTTCGTGCGCATCGCCGATCCGCAGCTCGTCGCCCCGCCTGCCGACGTCCACCTGCGTCCCACCTCGCCGGCCATCGACCTCTGTCCGGCGTACCCGTGGTTCGACTTCGAAGGCGAGCCGCGCTCGCACGACGACCCCTACCACGCCAACGTCTTCGGCACCGGCGACGCCGGCGCCGACGAGGCGTCCGCCCTTTTCGCCGACGGCTATGAGAGCAGCGGGCTTGGCCAGTGGAACGGCGGCCACTCGCCGTAGCACCGCGCAAGTGAGGAGTCTCGCGGCGTACTGGTCGCCGTGCGATGCTCGTGGCCACGAACGCCGTCGCCCCGAGGAGACCGCCATGACCGAGCTCGCTCAGCGCCGCTGCATCCCCTGCAGCAGCGGCACGCCGCCGCTACGTGGCGCCGCCATCGCCGAGCTGCGCCAGCAGCTCCATCCCGACTGGCAGGTGGTCGACGAGCACCACCTCGAACGCACCTTCCGCTTCCCCGACTTCCGTCAGGCGCTCGCGTTCACCAACCGCGTGGGGGAGCTGGCCGAGGCCGAGGGGCACCACCCCGACCTGCACCTCGCCTGGGGCAAGGTGACGGTCCAGGTGTGGACGCACAAGATCGACGGCCTGTCCGAGAACGACTTCATCCTCGCCGCCAAGGCGGACGCGTTGGTTTGATGGCCACCCCCAATCCCCCCTGCCCCCCTTCCCCCTCGCCGGGGTAAGGGGGGTTCAGAGACCTAGAGGCGCCTGCTGACTGCGGGCTCGACGGCTGTCGGGCGCTGGTCGCGGAATCTGTGTATTGAGGTCGTGCCCGCGGCGGGTGGCCCACCCCGCCGCGGGCTATCGATCAACCGCGCGGCGTCGTGGCGCGACGCGGGGCGGGCTCACCGAGGCGCCGCTCGGCCACCAGCAGCAGTGGCGCGAGAGGCAGTAGAACGCCCATCACGATCAACCAGGTTTCCATGGGAACGGCTCCTCGCAGGGTTGGTGCGCCGCACGCTGCGGCGGGTCACGCGGGCGAGCAGAGCAACGCGCGTGCCTGCCGGCGCTGGTCGCGCGAACTCTCGTCGCGGCAGCCAGTTGCGGGAAATGCGGCGAGCTCGTGGCAGGAAGGAACTGCAAGGGCCAATGCACCGATCGCTGTGCAGCGGCGTGTTACGCTTGCGCCCATGCCGCCGCCCGTGGAGCTCGATCTGCGCCTGCAGCCGCAGGCCCGTTACGACGTCATCGACGTGCGGCGCGCCGCGCGCGAGCAGCACGGCGAGGCGCTCGAGCGCTACCCGCGCGGCCTCTACTGCTCGCACCACACGACGGCCGGCTTCCTCGAGCAGAGCCTCTGCGCCCGCCTAGGCAACAGCCCGGAGGCCGTCGACCCCTACATGCAGGTCTTCCGGCAGGTCTTCCCCGAGGACGCGCCGTACCTGCACGACCAGCTCGAGCAGCGCAGCGAGCTCACCGACGAGGAGAAGCGGCAGGAGTCGAAGAACGCCGCCTCCCACCTCGCCGCCATCGGCGCCGGCTTGCGCAACTGCGCCACCTACGTCCATCGCGATGAGAGCCCGGTGCTGTTCATCGATCTCGACGGCGTCGTACCCGCCGGCCACCGTTCCCGCCGCGCCACCGTCTTCGGCTACGAGCGCGAGGAGGTGGTGGCGGCGTGGCGCACGGCGCTGCCGGTGTCACCCCACCCTGTCGACTCGCTCAACCTGCGCGACCCCCGGCTCGGCTTCTTCGAGCAGCTGAGCACCGCGGTCGAGCGGCACGGCGTCGAGCACGGCCGCCTCGACGTGGCGCTCTTGCCCAGCGAGCGCAACGTCGGGCTGACCGTCAACGAGTACGAGACGCTGCTCATGCAGCACGACCTCGCCGAGGTGCTGCGCGAGCCGCTGCGCTTCATGGCCGCCAAGGGGCGCAACATGCTGCGCGACCCCGGCGAGATCCCGCGCAAGACTCTCGACTACGCGAAGTACGACCTGGTGCAGCTGTTCAACCAGGCGATGGACCGGCTCGGCATCAACGAGTCCGCCCTCGAGCGCCTGCTGTCACGCTTCCTGGCGCTGCCCGCCGAGCGCTTCCTGCGCATGAAGCGCTCGCTGTCGCTGCCGGTCTCCGCGAACAGCGGCAGCGACGGCCTCCTCTACGGCACCTACCAGAGCCCCATCCTGGTGCAGTGGAGGCGGGCCGAAGGGCAGCAGCGCACCGTCAGCGTCAGCCTGGTGCGCTTCCGCTAGATCAAGCTCTTCGACTGCCCGCCGTCGACGTTCCAGCAGGCGCCGGTGACGAGGCTCGCGCGCGGCGAGGCGAGGAAGGCGACGACGTCGGCCACTTCCTGCGGCGTGCCGAAGCGCCCGATGGGGATGTTCTGGCGCACGAAGGCCGCCATGCCCTCGGGGTCCTCGAGCACCCGCTTGTCCCAGCTGCTGCCCGGGAAGCGGAGCGAGCCGGGCGCCACCGAGTTGACGCGGATCCCCTGCGCGGCGAGCTCTAGGGAGAGGATCTTCGCCAGGCTGATCGCCGCCGACTTGGTGCTGTTGTAGATAGCGAGGTTCGCACCGCCCGCCTCGCGGCCGAAGATCGAGGTGACGAAGACGATCGAGCCGCCGCCGCTCTCTGCTAGCAGCGGCACCGCGGCGCGGGTGAGCCGCACGTGGCAGCCGAGGTTGAGCTCGAGCACCGCCGCCCAATCCTCGTCCGTCGTCTCCTGAAAAGGCTTGCGGCGGTTGCCGCCGACGTTGTTGACCAGCACGTCGAGGCGGCCCCAGCGCTCGCGCGCGGCGTCGACCAGCGCGGCGGGCGTATCGGGAGCGGTGATGTCGAGGGCGAGCGTGGCGACGTCTTCGGCGCCGCGTTCGCGCACGTTCGCCGCCGCGGCTGCGAGCGGCTCGGCGTGGCGGCCGCAGAGCAGCAGGCGGCACCCTTCGCCCGCGAGCGACAGCGCGATCTCGAGCCCGATGCCCCGGCTGCTGCCGGTGACCAGCGCTACCTTGCCGGAAAGCCCGAGGTCCACGCCGCTCGGCCTCTCCGCGCGCTACGCGCTCTTCAGCGCCGGCGCCAATCGCCCGGCGTCGAGCTCGCGGCGGTACCACTCGACGGTGCGCGTGAGGCCGTCCTCGAGCGTCACCGAAGGGCTCCAGCCGAGCAGCTCGCCGGTCTCCTCGGCGCGGGCGACGCGCACCGGCTCCATCGCGCGGTCCTGCAGGGCGCCGAACGGCGGCTGCTTCTCGGGCGCCATCAGCGCGTAGATCTGCTCCACCACCGAGCGCACCGGCACCAGCTTGCCCGACCCCAAGTCGACCTGCAGCCCCTCGACCCCTTCGGCGAGGCCCAGCCGCAGCAGCCCCTCGACGACGTCGTCGACGTAGACCCAGTCGACCGGCCGCTTGCCCGACCCGAGCTGTGGATCGGCGCCGAGCAGCAGCGAGGTGACGACGTGCGGCACCAGCTTGGAGAGGTCGCGCTGCTCGGGGCCGAAGACCATGAACAGCCGCGCCAGCACCACCGGCGTCGACCACAGCTGGTGGAACATGCGGGCGTAGGCGCCGGCGCTCCACTTGGCGGCGGCGTAGGGCGAGGCGGGGGTCGACACCGGGTCGCCGGGCTCGGGCTCCTCGAGCGAGCCGGCCTGGACGATGCGCTTGCACCCCTGCTCGGTGAGCGCGTCGAGCAGGTACACGGTGCTCGCGAGGTTGGCGTGGAAGGTGGGCAGCACCACCTTGCGCTCGCGGCTCTCGGTGACCTGGCTCGCGAGGTGGAAGGCGCCGGCGGGCTGCGTCTCGGCGACGAGGCGTGCCGCCGCCGCCGGATCGGCGAGGTCGACCTGATGCCAGCGCCCCTCCTCGCCGGCGGGCGCGACCTTGCGCGAGGCCGGCTCCACGTCCGCTCCCAGTTCGCGCAACCGGCGGCAGAGGCGGCGGCCGATGAAGCCGCTGGCGCCGGTGACGAGCACCCTCCTGCCGTGGTAGTCGAGAGCGTCGGCCATGTGCGCCCGGGCGAAGGTTGGGCAGTGTAACAGAGGGCTTCAGCCGCTCTTTCCGGCGCGGGTTGCTAGAGTCGCGGCCCCAACGAGGAGGAACGCGTGCGCGACGAAGAGCTCGGCTACGACAAGGAAGAGGAGTACTTCTACCGCAAGAACCAGGAGCTCTTGGGGAAGAAGCGCGCCGAGCTCGACGCTCAGCGCCAATCGCAGGAGTCGGCGCAGCTGCGCGAGCTGCACTGGATGCGTTGCCCCAAGTGCGGCCAGCAGATGCTCGAGGAGGAGCGCTCCGGCATCAAGATCGACCGCTGCACCGGCTGCGGCGGCGTTTTCTTCGACAAGGGCGAGCTCGACCTGCTGCTCGAGGCCGAGGAGCCGGCGGGGTTCTTGAGCGGGCTGCGGCGGCGGTTGAAGGGGTAGCCCGCAACAGCGGGCGTCGCTTGCGCACGCCGCCACTCTCTGCATCCCCCGCGGTCGCGTCGCCTCCGGCGCCGGCCGGCCGGCGACGGCTCGCTGTCACCGATCTCGCGAGCGTCGTTCTTCTCGCCATTGCCGTGGCCGCCCTCTGGTGGTGGCCGACGCGCGTCTTCGCCTGCGTTCCGCAGGCCGGCGGCGCCGTGCGCTGCGAGATCTCGACGCGCTTGCTTGGTATGGTCCCGCTCGGTCAGCGCACGGTGCCGGGCATCGCGCACGCGAGCTACGGCACGCACACCGAGACCAGCGAGGTCCGCGACGACGCCAACCGCCGCCGCGAAGTCGCCACGCGCGTCGAGGGGCTGGTGCTCTCCGACGCTGCCGGCAACGATTTGTGGTCGTCGTCGGAGAGCCACCTGCTCGGCGCCTCGCTCGCCGACCTGGCGAGCGGCATCGAGTCGCTAGTCGCCGGTGCGTCGGCGACACCCTTCGTCGCCTGGTACGTCCCCTGGCCGCCGCTGCTGCTCGCTACTCTCTTCCTGCTCATCGCCACCAGCCATCTCGGCACGTTGGCAAGCCTCGCCCTGCACCGCCGCGGTCTGCTCGGCGGAGTGTCGTATGGCCTCGCATATTGGCTACCCACACTGCTCGTCGCCGGCGTCCTCGCCCTCGCTTGGCTCGTGGCGCTCGCCGGCGCGCACCCGCCGCGGTGGCTCGCCGGGATCAGCTGAGCGGCGTCGCGCCATCGGCGCGTGCTGCCGAGGCCACTCTCTACTCGAGGACCCAGCGACCCTGATCACGGATGGCGTCGTACATCGCGTCCGGAGCGAGGTCGGCACCCCCCGGCCACGTCACGGCGCCGAGCACCACCGTCGCCTGGTTGAACATGGCCGCGTCGCGGAGCGGAGCAAAGACCGTCTTCTCGATGTCGGGCCGTTGCAGCAGTCTCTCTAGTTCGACCTCGCCGGAGGTCCCGTCCACGAACGTCACGCGGAGTCGAAATCCGGGAAGGGGCGAGACCTCGGTCAAGCGCCACGGCACGGTGTGCCGGATGGCTGGCGCTACCTCAAGGGCTCGATCGACTTCGGTGGTTGCAGATCGCGGCATAGCTTCCAATTATCCATCAGCTCCTGGCGGTGCTCCGTAGCCCATTCCAGGACTAGGGCCAGTGCGCGGCGCGGCAGCGAGCCGCGGAGCACGGTCAGACCCTCGATGTCGATCACGGCTTCGTTCTCGGCGTAGAGCGCGTGGAAGTGCGGGATGCCGTGCTCGCTCCAGAACATCTGGATCACCACGCCATAGAACATGCTGATCGTCGGCACTGGCCGAGCTCGCTACTCGGTCGTGGCGGCAGACATCGTGCTCGTGGCCTCCGCGGCAGCGAGGCCCTGAAGCGGCACCAGGGACAGCGCGCCTTTGCGGAGCGCGGCGATGCCCTCCGCGGCCGCCATCGCGCCCGACAGCGTCGTGATGCAGGGCACGCGGTGCGCGAGCGCGGCGCGGCGGATCTCGGCGTCTTCGCGGTAGGCGTCGCCGCCTAGCGGCGTGTTGACGATGAGGTCGACCTCGCCGTTCTTGATGTGGTCGACGACGTGGGGACGGCCTTGGTGGAGCTTGAGCACGGTCTCTACGGGCACACCCTGGCCGCGGAGGTGCTCGGCCGTGCCGTCGGTGGCGACGAGCTTGAAGCCGAGCTGCTCGAGGCGCAGCGCCACCGGCACCAGCGCGCGCTTGTCGCGGTCGTGGACGGTGAGGAACGCGGTGCCTGAGAGAGGCAGTCGGTTGTTGGCGGCGATCCAGCCCTTGGCGAAAGCCTCGCCGAAGGTCTCGCCGATGCCCATGACCTCGCCCGTGGACTTCATCTCGGGGCCCAGCTGCGGGTCGACGCCGGGGAAGCGGTTGAAGGGGAAGACCGGCACCTTGACGAAGAAGCGTGGCACCTGCGGCGACTCGGTGAGCCCGAGCTCGCGCAGCGTCTTACCCGCCATCACCTGCGCCGCCATGCCGGCGAGCGGCAGCCCCACGGCCTTGGCGATGAACGGCACCGTGCGCGAGGCGCGCGGGTTGACCTCGAGCACGAAGACCTTGCCCTGGTAGACGGCGAACTGCACGTTCATCAGGCCGACGACGCCGAGCCGCGCCGCGAGGCGCCGGGCGATGCGTTCCATCTCGGCGAGCGCCGCCGGGTCGGCTTTCCACGGCGGCAGCACAGCCGCCGAGTCGCCGCTGTGGATGCCGGCCTCCTCGATGTGCTGCAGGATGCCGCACACCACGGTGTCGGTGCCGTCGGCGAGCAGGTCGAGGTCGAGCTCGACGGCGTCCTCGAGGAAGCGGTCGAGCAGCACCGGGTGGTCGGGCGAGACCTCCGCCGCGTAGCGCATGTACTTCTCGAGGTTCGTCTCGTCGTGGCAGACCACCATGGCGCGGCCGCCGAGCACGTAACTGGGCCGCACCATCACCGGGAAGCCGATGCGCCGCGCCGCCACCAGCGCCTCTTCGAAGGTGCGCGCGTGACCGTGCTCGGGGGCGGCGATCCCCTCCTCGGCGAGCAGGGCGCCGAAGCGCTCGCGGTCCTCGGCGAGGTCGATGGCGTCCGGCGTCGTGCCGAGAATCGGCACCCCCGCCGCCGCGAGCCCACGCGCCAGCTTGAGCGGCGTCTGCCCGCCGAGCTGCAGCACCACGCCCACCAGCGGCTGCTCGCGCTCGATCACCGACAGCACGTGCTCGAGCGTCAACGGTTCGAAGTACAACCGGTCCGACGTGTCGTAGTCGGTCGACACCGTCTCCGGGTTGCAGTTGACCATGACCGTCTCGTAGCCCATCTCGCGCAGCGCGAAGGCGGCGTGCACGCAGCAGTAGTCGAACTCGATCCCCTGGCCGATGCGGTTGGGGCCGGAGCCGAGGATCACCACTTTCTGCCGGTCGTCCGCGTCCACCTCATCCTCGTCGCCGAAGGTCGAGTAGAGGTACGGCGTCGTCGCCGGGAACTCGGCGGCACAGGTGTCGACGCGCTTGTAGACGCGGCGCACGCCGGCCTCGATGCGCCGCTCGCGGACGTGCGCCTCCTTGCCCGACAGCAGCTCGGCGATGCGTGCGTCGGAGAGCCCCGCCGCCTTGCCGCGGCGCAGCAGCTCGGCGGGCACCGAGACCTGGTCCCAGCAGGCAAGCTCGGCCTCGAGCTCGACCACCTCGCGGATCTCGCGCAGGAACCAGGGGTCGATGTGCGACACCGCCGACACCTCGTCGACCGTCCACCCCTGCCGCAGTGCCGCGATCACCGCGAACAGCCTCTCCCAGTTGGGCACCGACAGGCGCCGCCGCAGCCGCACCGGGTCCGACATCCGCCGCTCGCGCTCGGCCATGCGGCCGTCGAGCTCGAGCGCGGCGAGCCCCTTCATCAGCGCTTCCTGGAAAGTCGAGCCCAGCGCCATCACCTCGCCGACCGACTTCATCGCCGTGCCCAGCGTCGACGGCGTCTCGGGGAACTTCTCGAACGCCCAGCGCGGGATCTTCACCACCGTGTAGTCGAGCGACGGCTCGAAGGCCGCCCAGGTCTTGCCGGTGATGGTGTTGGGGATCTCGTCGAGGGTGTAGCCGACGGCGAGCAGCGCCGCGATCTTGGCGATGGGGAAGCCGGTCGCCTTCGAAGCAAGCGCCGAGCTGCGCGAGACGCGCGGGTTCATCTCGATGACGACGCGCTCGCCGGTCTTGGGGTCGACCGCGAACTGGATGTTGCTGCCGCCGGTGGCGACGCCGACGCGGCGGATCACCGTGAAGGCGTCGTCGCGCATCGCCTGGTACTCGTGGTCGGAGAGCGTCTGCTGCGGCGCCACGGTGATCGAGTCACCGGTGTGCACGCCCATGGCGTCGACGTTCTCCACCGAGCAGACGACGATGCAGTTGTCGAGGTGGTCGCGCATTACCTCGAGCTCGAACTCCTTCCAGCCCAGCACCGACTGCTCGATGAGCACGCGGTGCACGGGTGAGGCCGCGAGCGCCGCGCGCACCACCTCGTCGAGCTCGTCGCGGTTGTAGACGACGCCGCCTCCCTCGCCGCCGAGGGTGAAGCTGGGGCGGATGATGAGCGGCAGGCCGAGCTCTTCGGCGATCTTCGCTGCCTCATCCATCGAGGTCGCGTAACCGCTCTGCGGCACGGCGAGGCCGACCTCCTCCATCGCCTGCTTGAAGAGCAGCCGGTCCTCGCCGAGGCGCAGCGCGGCGGCGCTCGCACCAAGCAGCTCGACGCCGAGCTCGGCGAGGGCGCCCGACTCGTCGAGCGCGAGGGCGAGGTTGATGCCGGTCTGGCCGCCGACCGTGGGGAGGATGGCGTCGGGGCGCTCCTGGCGCACGATGCGCTCGACCACCTCGGGGATGAGCGGCTCGACGTAGGTGGCGTCGGCCAGCTCGGGGTCGGTCATGATCGTCGCCGGGTTGGAGTTGACGAGGATGACGCGATAGCCCTCGGCGCGTAGCGCGCGGCAGGCTTGGGTGCCCGAGTAGTCGAACTCGCACGCCTGCCCGATGACGATCGGGCCCGAGCCGAGGATGAGGATGGACTTGAGGTCGTCGCGGCGGGGCAAGGGCGTGGTCTCGCGCCGGCGCTTCGCCTGCTTCGGATGGCCGGCCGGGCGCGGAGCATAGCAGCCGGTGCGGCGTGGCTGGTTGCGGCCGCGCCTAAGAAAAGCGCACCGACCAATGGGCGCTGACGGGCGTCAGGGCGGCGCCGCGAGAGCGAGCTGCCAGCTGTAGGCCTGGCCGGTGGCGAGCGGGCCGCCGGTCTCGATCAGCGGCAGCTGCTTCATCGCATAAGTGGCGAAGCCGCCGCTCACGTAGACCGTCGGCGTCTGCGCCTGCGCGTCGATGCGCACCTGGACCGTGTGCTGGCCGGCGGCGACGCCGTCGAGGTGCTTGCTGAACACCACCGCCACCTCGGGCCGCGATTGCTGGAACTGCGCCACCGCCTTGCCGTCGAACAGCAGCGTGGCCCCGAGGATCGTCGCCTGCTCGTCGGGCTGCTCGAACTTGACGTCGAGCGCGAGGACCGGCGCCGGGGTCGGCGGCGGTGGCGTGCTACCGCCGCCGCAGGCGACCGCGAGTCCGATGATGGCGAGGGCGAGGAGCTTCCGCATCGTGGACGCATCCTACGCGACGACCCCGCCGGCCTCCGCACACCCGCGGCAGAAACACGTCGAA
>DATNCU010000187.1:0-9381 GCA_035607145.1 Thermoanaerobaculia bacterium | reverse complement strand
CGCGCCGCGGCAGTGACTCGCCGCCGCGGGCCACGAAGCGCACGGCGGCCGTGCGCTCTTCGCCGCCGAGCGGGCGTTAGCGGCGCTCGGCGAGGAGGCGCAGGAGCTTCGGCTGTGCGGCGAGCGGGATCTCTTCCACCTGGTCGAGCACCAGCGTGCCGCGCTCGGCGCGGGCGACGCGGCCTTCGAGGTCGGCGGTGGCGCCGGTGAAGGCGCCGGCCCGGTAGCCGAAGAGCTCGCTCTCGAAGAGCGACGCAGGCACCGTGCTGGGGTCGAGCTCGACCAGCGCGCCGGTGCGGCCGCTCGCGCCGTGGAGTGCGCGCGCCAGGGTGGAGCGGCCGCTCCCCGGCTCGCCGAGGAGCAGCACCGGCGAGTCGAGGGGCGCCGCTCGCCGCAAACCGGCGAGCGCACCTTCGAGCGCCGGCGAGGCGGCGAGCAACTCGTCGAGTGACGGATAGGGCGAGACGCCGGTCGCGGCCATGGATGCCGCGTTCAGGCTACCAGGGTGCCGCTACTGCGCGCCTGTCGAGCCTCGCGATGCGCCCCGCGGCGCTTTGTGCCGAGCGCCTTGCGCCGCTACGACAGCTGCCGCCCGCCGCTCTGCGCGTGGGCCTCGGCATCCGCCACGAACTCCGCCGTAAGGTCCGGCGCGTCGCCCCAGAGCCGCTCGAGGCCGTAGAACCTTCGCCGCTCCTGCAGGAAGACGTGGAGCACGAAGTCGCCGTAGTCCATCAGCACCCACTGCCCGGTCTGGTAGCCCTCGACGTGCGCGGGCCGCAGCTTGTGGTCGCGCAGGCGGCGCTCGACGCCGTCGGCGATCGCCTGCACCTGGCGCGGGTTCTGGCCGCTGCAAACGAGGAAGTAGTCGGTGAAATGCGTCAGCTCACCCACCTCGAGCACCTTGAGGTCCTCGGCCTTCCTGTCGAGCGCGGCGGCGACGACCTCGCGCACGGCTTCCGCAGTTTGCGCTGCGGCGTCGGTCTCGGGGAGGGGCTGCGAAGGGGTGGCGGCCGGGGCGGGATCAGCGAGCGGACGTTTCGTCATAGAGGCGGTATTTGCGCGCGTAGTCTAGCACCAGGGGGTGGAGCGATCCGGCCGGCGGCTCGTCGCCACGCGCAAGGACGGCGCGCAGCTCGGTGGCCGACACGGCGACGGGTGGATGCTCGACCGCGATGATGCGCCCGTCGTCGAAGGCTGCCCGCAACTCTGGCGGCAGCGACTCGGAGCGCAACGACGCTTCCGACCCCGGCCGCGTCAGCACCACGAGCCGCGCGAGCCGCGGCAGCTCGCGCCAGCGCCGCCAGCTCGGCAGCTCGGCGAGCGAGTCGCTGCCGAGGATGAGGTGGAGCTCGACGCCCGGGAGCTCAGCGTGGAAGTGCTCGAGCGTCTCCACCGTGTAGGCGGG
Organism: Thermoanaerobaculia bacterium; assembly: GCA_035607145.1. Classification (GTDB taxonomy): domain Bacteria; phylum Acidobacteriota; class Thermoanaerobaculia; order Multivoradales; family JAIOJS01; genus DASYQD01. Next base: position 7,976 of record DATNCU010000187.1, on the reverse strand, counting down.
CGCGTCGCCGAGCTCGTGCGTGGAGGCGAACATCCCCTCCTCCTCGAGCAGCGCCAGCTCCACCATCGCGTAACGCGCCAGCGGCGGCGCGAATATGCGCCCCGTTTTGTGCGGCGGGTGTGCCGTGGGCAAGAAGAAGACGCGGTCGAGACCGAGCGCGGCGCGGGCGGCGCGCGCCGGCGCCACGTGACCGGCGTGGATGGGATCGAAGCTGCCGCCGAAGATGCCGACCCGCATCAGCGCTCCCTCGTGGTCATCGCAGCCGCGGACGCCAATGGCGCCGGCGCCTCCCGCAGCAGCGCCTGCAGCGTGTGGCGCAGCTCGGGCAGGCCGGCGCCAGTGGCGGCGCTGATCTCGTGGTACGGCACGCGGCGCGAGGCGGCCGCGGCGCGAAGCTTCTCCGGCTGCCCCGGCACCGCCGCGTCGAGCTTGCTGCCGCAGATCAGCCGCGGACGATGCAGGAGCTCGGAATCGAAAGCGCCCAGCTCGCGCTCCACCGTTGCGAGGTCCGCTGCCGGATCGGCGTCGGGATTCGCCAGCTCCACCAAGTGCAGCAACACGCGGCAGCGTTCGACGTGGCGGAGAAACTGGATCCCCAACCCGGCGCCTTCCGCCGCGCCGGCGATCAGCCCCGGCAGGTCCGCGATGACGAACGATTCGTACGGCCCGGTCGCCACGACGCCGAGCTGCGGCACCAGCGTGGTGAACGGATAGTCCGCGATCTTCGGCCGCGCCGCCGAGATCGCCGCGATCAGAGTCGACTTGCCGGCGTTGGGCAACCCGACGACGCCGACGTCGGCGAGCAGTTTGAGCTCGAGCCGCAGCCGCCGCTCGACGCCCTCTTCACCCGGCTGCGCATGTCGCGGCGCCTGTCGCGTGGCGCTGCTGAAGCGCGCATTGCCGCGCCCGCCGCGCCCGCCGGCGGCGACCACCAGCCGCTCGCCCTGCTCGATCACTTCCCCCACCAGCTCGCCGGTCTCGACGTCGAAGGCCTGCGTGCCGAGCGGCACGCGCACCTCGAGGTCCTCGCCCGAGCGGCCGGTCTTGTTCGAGCCTTCGCCGTTGCGGCCCTTCTCGGCCGCGTAGAGCGCCGGCAGGCTCAGGTGGTAGAGGGTGTTGAGCCCCTCGTCGCCGACGAGGATCACCGAGCCGCCGTGGCCGCCGTCGCCGCCGGACGGACCCCCGCGCGGCACGTACTTCTCGCGCCGGAAGGCGACGCAGCCGCGTCCGCCGCGTCCAGCCCGGACGTGGACGACGGCTTCGTCGAGGAACTGCAGCGGCTACTCGGCCGCGGCTACAGCTTCGCCCGCGCCTTCAGCCGAACCGGATGCGGCAGCCGGGTGGACGTGGACGAAGGTGCCGTGCCGCCCCTTCTTCTGGAACGCCACCACGCCGTCGACGAGCGCGAAGAGCGTGTCGTCCTTGCCGCGGCCGACGTTGTGGCCGGGGGTGAAGACCGTGCCGCGCTGGCGCACCAGGATGGTGCCGCCGTTGACCCGCTCGCCACCGAAGCGCTTGACGCCGAGGTACTGCGGATTGGAGTCGCGGCCGTTGCGGCTGCTGCCCTGACCCTTCTTATGTGCCATCTCGATCGACTCCGCTCTTAGAGCTCGATGTCCTGGATGCGCACCCGCAGCAGGTGCTGCCGGTGGCCGCGGGTGCGGCGGTAGCCCTTGCGCCGCTTCATCTTGAAGACCTTGACCTTGGGGCCGCCCACCTCGTCGACGACGACGCCGGAAACGCGCGCGTCGGAGAGGGCGGGGGCGCCGACCTTGGTGCCGCCCTCACCGCTGACCATGAGGACGCGGTCGAAGGAGACTTGGCGGACTTTCTTGCCGGAGACGGGAAGCCGCTCGACGTCGATGACGTCGCCGCGCTCGACGCGGTACTGCTTACCGCCGGTTTCGATGATCGCGTACATGTGTCGGAGACTCCTCTGGCACCCCCGGACGGAGGCGGACGGCGGATGGTAGCCGAAACGCCATTCCGGCGTCAAACTCTGAGCCATGCTGATGCGCCTGCTCGCCCTGGTCACCCACGTGTGGCTGACGCTGCTCGGCTTCCGCCGGCTGCGCCGCCAAGTGGGCGAGTGGCGGCTCGTCTTCTACCGCAAGGGGCGCGGGGGCGAACCGTGGGTGCTGCTGCACGGGCTGGGGAGCAACGCGCTGTCGTGGTCGCCGGTGGCGCGGCACCTTGCGCCGGGGAGCCGGGTCCTCATCCCCGAGCTGTCGCGGCTCGGCGGCAGCAAGGGGCCGCGCGCCGCGCTCGCCGTCACCGACGGCGCGAAGGTGATCGCCGAGCTGCTGCGGCGCGAGCTCGCCGGCGAGCCGGCGACGGTCGTTGGGCTCTCGCTCGGCGGCTGGACGGCGGTGCACCTCGCTCTCGCCGAGCCGGCGCTGGTGTCGCGGCTCATCCTCATCGACTCAGGCGGGTACCGCGAGCAGGACTGGGACGCGATCCGCACGCTGGTGACGATCCACGACGATGCCGGCGTGAGGCGGCTCTACGGCGCGCTCTTCCACCGCGTGCCGTGGCTGTTTCGCCTCTCGCGCACCACCTTCCGTCGCGTCTTCCAGTCGCCAGTGGTGACCGGCGTGCTCGAAGATCTCGCCGAGACGGACCTCTTCGGCCCCGAGGAGCTGGCGCGGCTGCAGGTGCCGGTGGCGGTGATCTGGGGGGAGCACGACGGGCTCTTCTCCGCCGCGGTTGGGCGGCAGATTGCGCGCGACGCAAGAGGCTCGTTCTACCTCGTCCGCGGCGTCGGCCACGGCCTGCACTGGGAAGCGCCCGAGCAGCTGGTCGAGGCGATGGAAGAGGCGCGCCGCGAGCTGCCGGCGCAGGGCGAGCAGCCGGTCGCCGCCGTGAGCGCGGCCCTAGAATGAGGCATCCAGCCTCGGAGGTGCGCCATGCCCGGCATGTCCTCGGCCCCGGAGTTCCTCATCTGCCTCGAGTGCGAGACGCCCTGCTACGACTTCGAGTGGGACGACGGCAAGGTCGGCGAGGTGATCTGCCACGTCTGCGGCAACGACGAGGCGGAGACCTTCATCACCGAGGAGGACTTCGAGGCGCTGTCGGGCGGCTAAGGCAGCGCACCAGCGAGATCGCTTCGTCGCTGCGCTCCTCGCGATGACGTTGAGAGGTCATCGCGAGCCGGTGCGCTCGGCGCACGAGTCGTCGCTCTCAGCGAAGCGATCTCGATGCTGGTCTAACTCAGGAGGCCAGGGTCTGGCCCGCGACCGGTGTCGCCGCGGCAGCCGGCTCGCCGGCCTCCGCGCCCGCTTCCGCCTCCGGCAGCCACAGCCGCATCGTGGTGCCTTCGCCCGGCGTGCTCTCGACCTCGAGATCGCCGCCGTGGCCGGTGGCGATGCGGCGGGCGATGGCGAGGCCGAGGCCGGTGCCGCCCTTGCGCGTCGAGTAGAAGATCTCGAAGACCTTCTCGCGCTGGCCCTCGGCGATGCCGACGCCGTTGTCCTCGACCTCGAGCGCCACTTGCCCCGCCTCGCGCCGCGCGCGCAGCACCACCTTGCCCGGCCAGCCGCGCTGCTCGCAGGCGAAGAAGGCGTTCTGCGTGAGGTTGAGCAGCAGCTGCGAGAGCTGCTGCGGGTCGACCTCGAGCCACGCCCCGGGCGCCTGGTCCTCCACCCGCAGCTGCACGCGCTCGGCCGCCGCCTGACTGGCCAGCAGGTCGCGCGCGTGCTCGAGGAGCGAGCTCGCGAGCACGCGGCGGCGCTCCAGGGGCCGCGGCCGCGCGTAGGCAAGGAAGTCGGTGACCAGCCGCTCGAGGCGGCCGATCTCGCCGCGGGTGATGGCGAGGACGCGGCGCGTGCCGAGGCGCGGATCGCCAAGCAGGTCCTCCTCGAGCATCTGCATGTTGAGCGACAGCGAGTTGAGCGGATTGCGGATCTCGTGCGCGAGGCCGGCGGCGAGGGTGCCGATGGTGGCGAGCTGTTCCTGCTCGGCCGCCTTCGCCTCCAGCGCCCGCGCGCGCCGCACCAGCATGAGGATCACCGCGTAGGCGCAGACCAGCAGCAGGAGCGTCACCACGCCGACCACCGAGGCCTGGCGGATCAGCTCGCGGCGCAACGCGCCCACGCGCCGCTCGAGCTCTTCGCGGCTGATGCCGATGCGGATTTGGCCGATGTCTTCGATGGGCACTGTGAGGTCGTAGACGTCGTAGGTCTGCTGCTTCTGGTTGACCTTCTCCTCGACGTGCGGCGCGATCTCCGCCGAGGCGACGGTGGGCGCGGCACCGGGGATCACGGGCACGGTCTCGCGGGTCGACATCTGGTAGACGAGCTTGCCGTCCTTGTCGCGGATCTCGAGGCCGCGCACCATGTCGCGCTGCCGCATCACCGAATCGATGTAGGTCTGCGTGTCGCGCTCGGTGGCGACGGCGACGTAGAGGTCCTGCCCCTGCTCGCGGGCGCGGCCGGCGAGCTGCTTGGCGAGGGTCTCGGCCTCGGTGCGGGTCTCCCCCAGCACCCGCGACACCTCGCGCTGGGAGAGCGAGCGGAAGATCAGCCAGCCGAAGAGGCCGAGGTCGAGGAGGACGAAGAGGATGAGGAGGATCGAGCCGATCAGCAGCCGACGCGAGGAGAGCATGGCCTTGGCCACGGTGGAAATCAGGATAGCACCGCGCTCCGATCGGCCGTCGTCCAACCAAGATTGATAGTTGATGACTTAGATTTTGCTCTCCTTGACACGATCTGAGCGCATTCCTATAATGTCCACGTCGCGCCGGACAGCTGCGGCGCACCAACTCAAGCGCACACCAACCCAGCCCATCAAGGAGGCAACACGAAATGAGGAACGCCATCGCCCGCTGGACCCCCACCGGAGACGTGGTCCGCGACCGCTTCGGCCGCCTGTTCGAGGACGCTTTCAACGACATGCTTCGCCCGTTCGGTACCGACGCCGAGGGGGTGTCGAACCGCACCTGGATCCCCCGCGTCGACATCCGCGAGAGCGGCGACGGCCTCACTCTGCTGATGGACCTGCCGGGCCTCGGCAAGGAGGACGTGCAGATCACCCTCGAGAACAACGTGCTCACCATCGCCGGCGAGCGCAAGTTCGTGGCCGACGAGAAGGCCAACGAGAGCTACCACCGCCTCGAGCGGCAGTACGGCGCCTTCAGCCGCTCCTTCACCCTGGCGCCCACCGTGCGCACCGACAAGGTGGAGGCGACCTTCAAGGACGGCGTGCTGAGCGTGCAGCTCCCCAAGCAGGAGGAGTCCAAGCCGCGCCGCATCTCCATCGCCTGATCGCGGCCGAGCGGCTCGCCCGCTCCTGCCGCTGACGTCATGTCAGTCTCGGGGCGGGGACTTGTTCCCCGCCCTTCGTTTTTTCGCCGCAGCGCGCGGCGAGGGCGAGCGCGGCTGCGCTACCATCCCACGCACCGTGGCACCGAGCACCAGTCGCCGACGCGCCGGCCGCGTCCTGTCCGCGGCGCGGTCGTCGTCGGTGCGCATCGCGTCGTTGCTGCTGGCCCTCGGCATCCTCGTCGCCTGCCGCGGCCGCGAGACCGCGTCGCCCGCCGCCCCGCCGCTTCCCACCACCCTGACGGTGGCGAGCGGCAACGACATCTCCGGCGTCAACGAGCTCTTGCTCTCCACCACGCGCCAGATCGACCAGGACGTGCTGGCGGCGATGTTCCTCCGCCTCGCCGAGGAGCAGCCGGACTTCCAGGAGCACCCACCCACGTTCGCGCCGCAACTCGCGCGCTCGTGGGACTTCTCACCCGACCGGCTGGCGCTCACCTTCCACCTGCGCGACGACGTCAAGTGGAGCGACGGCGTGCCGGTGACCGCCGACGACGTGCGCTTCACCTGGCAGGCCCAGACGAGCGCCGAGGTCGCCTGGCCCAACGCCTACCAAAAGGAGTCGATCCGCGACGTCGAGGTGGTCGACCCGCAGACGGCGCGCTTCCACTTCCTCCACGCCTATCCGACGCAGCTGCTCGACGTCAACGAGGGGTTCATCCTCCCCAAGCACGCGTGGTCGCAACTGCCGTTCGCGAAGTGGGCGGAAAGCGGCGACTGGTTCCGCGACCACCTGGTGGTGGACGGTGCGTTCACGCTCGAACGGTGGAAGCCGCAAGAAGAAGTGGTGCTCCGTAAGAACCCGGCGTACTTCGAGGCCGGCAAGCCGCTGCTCCAGCAGGTCGTCATCCGCGTCGTGCCCGACGAGGCGGCGCGACTCCAGGAGCTGCTCGGCGGCGCCGCCTCGCTGGTCGAAGCCATCCCGCCCGACCGCGCCGACGAGGTGGCCCGGGCGCCGGGCCGCCGCCTCGAGGTCGTCTGGGCGCGGCGCTACACCGCCATCGTCTGGAACACGCGGCGGCCGCCGTTCGACGATCCGGCGGTGCGCCGCGCGCTGACGATGGCCATCGACCGGCGCGGGCTGGTGGAGGCGATCTGGCACGGGCGCGCGCGCGTCGCCGACTCGCCGGTGCTCACCTCGGTGTGGGCGCACCCCGACGACCTCCAGCCCTGGCCCTACGACCCGGCCGCGGCGCGGCAGCTGCTCGAGTCGCGCGGCTTCCGCGATGCCGACGGCGATGGCGTACTGGAGCGCGGCGGCAAGCCGCTCGCAATCGAGCTCTCCACCACCACCGGCAACCAGATCCGCCGCGACGCGCTGGTGTTGATCCAGGACCAGCTCAAACGCGCTGGTGTTGCGGTGGTGCCGGCATTCCGCGAGTCGGCGGCGCAGACGGCGAAGCTCTCGGCGCACGACTTCGACGGCGCGCTGATGACTTGGGGCATCGACACCGGCCTCGACCTGCGCTACGGCTTCGACAGCCGCGACCCCGACGGCACCAACTACGGGCGCTACGCGAACCCGGAGGTCGACAAGCTCCTCGACCTCGTCGACCACGAGCCCGACCGCACCACTGCCGGGCCGCTGCTGGCGCGCATCCAGCACCTCATCCACGAGGACCAGCCGTATACCTTCCTGTGGGAGCCGCCGGTGCTCATCGGGCTCGACGCGCGCCTGCGTGCCACGCCGAGCGCCATCTACACCCTCGGCGGCCTGGAGGACTGGACCTTTGCCGCGGCGCCGCCGCGGTAGGCCGGTGGCGAGCGTGAGCGCTGGCAATCGCGGGACGCTTAACGCGGCGTCGGCCCGGCACCGCGGGCTGAGCTGACGATGTCGCGGCGCGGCCTCGCCGGCTGGCTGCTGCGCCGTCTCGGCGGCGCGCTGCTGCTGCTCCTCCTCGTCGTCTCGGTCACCTTCGTCGCAGTGCATGCGCTCCCCGGCGACCCGACGTCGCTGCTGCTCGATCCGCGCGTGCCGCCGTCCGCGCGGGCGCAGCTGCTGCACCAGTGGGGATTCGACCGGCCGCTGCTCGAGCAGTACGGCCGCTGGGTGCTGCTCGCCGCGCAGGGCGACTGGGGAACGTCGATCGTGCACCACCGCCCGGCGGCACGGGTGCTGATGGGCGCGCTCCCCTACACGCTGCTGCTCGGCGGCGCCGCGCTACTGGTGGAGATCGCCGTCGCACTGCCGCTCGGCGTGCTGGCGGCGCGCCGGCGCGGCGGCACCGCCGACCACCTGCTGCGTGTCGGCTCGCTGCTGCTCTACGCGCTGCCGACGTTCTGGCTGGGACTGATGGCACTGCTGCTCTTCGCCTATCGCTGGCGGCTCTTCCCCGCGGGCCACACTGGCGCAGCGGGTGGTAGCGGCAGCGGCGGCGAACTGCTGCGACACCTGGCGCTGCCGGCGCTGGTGCTCGGGCTCTCCGGTGCCGGTGGGCTGCTGCGGCTGGTGCGCGGCAGCATGCTCGCCGCGTTGCCCGACGAGCCGTTGCGGGCGGCGCGCGCGCGCGGATTGCCGGAGGCGCGCGTGGTGTGGGTGCACGGCCTGCGGCGCGCCGCAGCGCCGCTGCTACAGCTGCTCGGGCTGTCGTTGCCGGCGCTGCTCGGCGGCGCCCTAGTCGTCGAGGTGGTGTTCTCGTGGCCGGGGCTCGGGCGAAT
>DATNCU010000185.1:0-4716 GCA_035607145.1 Thermoanaerobaculia bacterium | reverse complement strand
ACCTCGAGCCCGATGAAGCTCGCACCGAGCACCACCGCACGGCGCGCGTCCGCCGCGGCGGCGATGATGGCGCGGCTGTCGGCGAGGGTGCGCAGGTAGTGGACGCGACGGCCGGTGTCGACCGCGCCCGGCAGGTGCACGGGATCGGCGCCGGTGGCGAGCAGCAACGCACCGAAGCGCCGCTCGCTGCCGTCGTCCAACGTCATCCGCTTGCCGTTCACGTCGATCGCGGCGGCGCGGCGGCCGGTGAGCACTTCGATTCCGTGCTGCTCGTAGAACGACGCTGAACGAAGCGGAATCCACTCTTCCTTTGCCGTGCCGGCGAGGTAGTCCTTGGAGAGGTTGGGACGGTCGTAGGGGGCGTCCGGGCCGGCCTCGATCACGGTGACCGGGCCGGCATAGCCTTCCCGCCGCAGCGTCTCGGCGGCGCTGTTGCCGGCCGCGCCGCCGCCGAGGATGAGCACCGACTCGGGGTGCTGCGCGGGCGATGCCGGCGTCGTCGCCGCTCGCGGCGCTCGCGCCTCCACCGGCGGCGCGGCCAGCTTTTCGGTCACGTAGACGCGGCCTTCGCGCCGCTCGACGCGCCAGCGGGGAAGGTCGCTGAGCGCCGGCGCCCGCAGCGCCTCGCCGGTGCGCAGGCTGAAGCAGGCGTGGTGCCACGGGCAGCGCACCTCGTCGCCCACCACCAGCCCCTTGGCGAGCGGCCCGCCGTAATGCGTGCAGCGCCCGGAGACGGCGAAGAGCTCCTCGCCGCGGCGGACCAGCAACACCGGCTTGCCGTCGGCGTGGCCAACCACCATGCCGCCGTCGGCGATCTCGGCGAGGGCGATCCCCTCCTTGAGGTCCGGCCCTTCGAGCTCGGTCTTGGCTGCGCTCATGCGGCCAGCTCCTCGGCAGCGGCGGCGAGGCGCCCGGCGAAGCCGGCGGCGTCGCTCATCGCCGCGTGGTCGGCGGTGACGCCGAAGCTCACCGTGCCGGCGTAGCTCATCACGGTGACGATCAGCCCCAGGCCGTCGTAGAGCGGCGCCGAGCCGAAGTGGGCGAGCAGCGGCGCGCCGGCGATGGTGAGCGGCCGCGGCGGCCCGGGCACGTTGGTGACCACGACGTTGAAGACCGGCCGGTGGCGCTCCGCCAGGTGGAGGCGGCTGTAGAGCTGCGCTCCCAGCCCGGTGAGCGCGAACGGCAACAACCCGGCGGAGTCGAGCAGCGTGCGCGCGCCCACCGCCTGGTGCGCCACCTTGGAGCCGCGCGAGGCGTCGCGGATGCGCAGCAGTCGCGCGCGCGGGTCGGGCTCGTCGGTGGCGAGCGGCACCAGCATGGCCGACACCTGATTGCCGGCCTGCCGCCGCTGCTCGTCGGCACGCACCGAGATGGGCACCATCGCCACCAGAGGCTCTTCGGGTAACTCGCCGCGGTCGGCGAGCCAGCCACGCAGCGCGCCGGCGACGATCGCCAGCACGGCGTCGTTGACCGAGGCATCCGCCGCGGACTTGATCGCCTTGATCCGGTCGAGCGGAATCGTCGCCGGAGCCCACGCCAGGCGGCCGGAGAGCGGCCGGTTGAGCGGCGAGCGCGGCGCCGAGAACGGCAACGGCGGCGTCTCGTCGCTGCGCAGGCGGCCCCACGCGCCGGCGGCGAGGCCGAGCAGCGAGCGGCCGGCGACTTTGGTCGCTGCCGCCGGCGCGGCGGCGAGGTCGCGGCCGGTGCGCGCGAGCAGCTCGAGCACTCCCGGCAGAGCGACGGGCTCGGCGACGAGCTGCGGCGCGGCGTCTGCTGGCAACGACGGCAGCGCGTGCGCGGCGGCGCTCGCGGCTTCCGCTGCGCCGGCGTTCGTCGCGGTCGGCGCCACGGCATCGAAGAGAGCGCCGAGGATCTCCGCACCCGACACGCCGTCGATTGCCGCATGGTGGATGACGGCTACCAAGGCCACGCTGCCGCGCGGATGGTCGGGCAATCGCACGCCGTCGACGAACGTCATGTGCCACAGCGGCCGGCCGCGGTCTAGCGGTTGCGCGAGCTGCCACGCCATCAACGCCGAGAGCTCGCGCCAGCCGCCCGGCGCCGGCAGCTCGGTACGCTCGACGTGGGCACTGAGGTCGATGGCGTCGAGGTCGAGCTCGCTCCAGTACGGCCGCGCGAGGTCGAGGGGCAGCGCGGCGAGCCGGCGCCGGAACGCGACGGCGAGGTGCAGCCGCTCGCGCAGCACGGCGCGGAAACGGTCGACGTCGAGCCCGCCGGGCGCGCTCCCGGGATCGAGGATGGACAGCCCGCCGACCGTCATCGGCGCGCGCGGCGACTCGAGCGCCAGGAAGCCGGCGTCGAGGCCGGAGAGCTGGACGAGGTTCTTCACTAGGGGGTCACTAGGGGTCACGGCAGGGCTTCCGCCGCGGCGTCGACGGGGTCCACCTGCTCGGCCGCGCTCGCCGCCGGCGGTGATGACTCGTCATCGTGAGCTTCCGGCGGACGCGCCAGGCCCGGCGGGTGCCAGACGCCGTCGCGAAAGAACGGCTGCCACGCGCCCTCCGGCTGCGCCAGCCGGTCGGCGATGGCGTAGAGCACCAGCGGGTTGAAGCCGAGCCCGAGGTGGCTGCCCGGCACCTGGATGCTCTCCGCCAGCGGGCCCTCGGGCTGCAGCGAGGTCTGCCATGCCGCGATGCCGTCGGTGCGGCTGAAGATCGACGTCGTCGGCAGCGGCGGCGCCTGGCGGAACTCGGCGAGCCGCGCGGCGGGGATCTCGTCGACGCGCTGGCCGGTGAGCCACTCGTAGACCCGCCAGCTGTTGTTCGCCTTGGTGTCGGCCGCGAACGGTGCGCCCAGCGAGATGACGCTGCGTACCCGCGCCGGGAAGCGGTTGGCCAGCACCCGCGCGTAGACGCCCCCAAGGCTCCAGCCGATCAGGCTCACCGGCCGGCGGTCGTGCCGCTCCCACACCTCTTCGAGGCGATGTGCCATGCGCTCCTCGAGGTCGGCGCGGATGCCGTAGTTGCGCCCCAGGTTCCAGCGGTGCGCCCAGTAGCCGAGGTCGCGCAGGAACCTCCGCAGCGGCCGCGTCGAGAAGTCGCTGGCGAGGAATCCAGGCAGCAACAGCACCGCATGGCCGTCGCCGCGCGGGAGGCGGCGCAGCAGCGGCCGCAGCGCCAGCGTGGTGACCAGCTCGCCGGCGGCGCGGCCCTCGAGCAGCAGCCACAGCTTCGACGGCGGTGCGATGCGCGGTGCGCCGTCGCGCTGGTCGGCAGTGTTCACGCGACCATGCTACTCGTGTGAGCCCGCGCCGCACGCATCCGCATACGGCGCCGAGGTACTGCTATAAGCGCGCCAAGCGCTTGAGGGCCATGCGCAGCTGCTCGGGGACGCTGGCGCCAGCGCTCTCGCGGTGGACGTCGGCGAGCGCCTTCTCGGCGTCGGCGCGGCGGTAGCCGAGGTTGACGAGGGCGACGAGGAGGTCTTCGTCGTCAGGCTCGAGCGCGGCGCTGGTGGCCGCCGGCGCGGCGGCGAGCTCGGCGGCTTTCTCGCGCAGCTCGAGGACGAGGCGCTCGGCGGTCTTCTTGCCGACGCCGGGGATGCGGGTGAGGCGCGCCACGTCGCCGGCGGCGAGGGCGCCGAGTAGCACTTCCGGCGGCAGGCCGGAGAGGATGGCGCGCGCGAGGCGCGGGCCCACTCCCGAGACCGTGATCAGCCGCTCGAACAGCGCGCGCTCGCGCTCGGTCCAGAAGCCGTAGAGGGCGAGGGCGTCCTCGCGCACGTGGGTGTGGATGAAGAGCGACACTTCGGCCCCCGAGGGCTGCTTCTGCACCTCGTAGTAGGTGGGCAGCGGCAGCGACACCGCGTAGCCGACGCCGTGCACGTCGACCACCGCCAGCTCGGGCGTGAGCGAGAGCAGCCGGCCGCGCAGGTGCGAGATCAAGCGCCCGCCAACGCTTGCACGAGGTCGGCCTCGAGGTCGTCGGCGTCCTCGATGCCCACCGACAGACGCACCAAGCCGTCGGTGATCCCCAGCTCGGCGCGTTCCGCCGGCGCGAGCTGGCGGTGCGAGGTGAGCGCCGGCACGCCGACGCCGCTCTCGACGCCGCCGAGGCTGGGGATGAGCTGCCAGAGGCGCAGCCGGTCGACCACGCGCGGCACCGCCTCGGCGCCGCCGCGCAGCTCGAAGGCGAGCATGCCGCCGCCGCTGCGCATTTGCCGCCGCCCGACGGGATCGAGGCCGGGGTAGCGCACCGCCGCCACCGCCGCGTGCGCGGCGAGCATCTCGGCGAGCCGCGCCGCGGTCGCCGACTGCCGCTCGACGCGCAGCACGAGCGTCTTCATGCCGCGGCCGACGAGGAAGGCGGCGTGCGGGTCGAGGCAGCCGCCGCCCACCATCTCCGCTTTGCGCACGCGCGCGATCAGCTCGCCGCCGCCGGCGACGAGGCCGGCGGTGACGTCGCTGTGGCCTCCGAGGTACTTGGTGGCACTGTGCACCACGAGGTCGGCGCCGAGAAGGAGCGGCGTCTGCAGCACCGGCGTGGCGAAGGTGTTGTCGACGATCAGCGTCGCGCCGCGGGCGCGGCAGGCGGCAGCGAGCGCCGCGAGATCGCAGCAGGCGAGGCCGGGATTGCTCGGCGTCTCGACGAGCGCTGCCCGCGGCGGCCGCGGCGCGGCGGCGACAGCAGCGGCGACGTCGGCGAGGCGCGGCCGCACGACCTCCACCTCGGGGTGGCGCTCGACGAGGAAGCCGAG
>DATNCU010000178.1:0-5148 GCA_035607145.1 Thermoanaerobaculia bacterium | reverse complement strand
CGATCGATTTCATGTGGGCACCCTCTAAGAAACAGGAATTGGATGCATACCGGTGGACTTCTCGGCCAATGTCCGCAGCTCGTCGGCGATGGCCAGCGTGTTGCGCGCCGCGCTGGCGGCGAGCTCCTGCAGCTCGGCCGTGGTGCACAGCTTCTCGAGGATGTCGCGCGCCAGCTCGTGGTGCTTGATCTCTTCGGGCTGGATGACGTCGCGATAGAGGCGCGCGGTGGCGTCGTCGCCCGCGCTGTCGCAGAGCGTGATGAACTGCGCGTTGCGCACCTTGGCGATGGCCTCGCGCGCGAACGGACCGGCCGAGACGCGCTCGACGGTGGAGCGCAGGCCGCGCAGGTACTGGTAGAGCGGGCTGTAGCCCTCCGCCAGCGGCTCGAAGGCGTCGAGGTCCTCTCCCAGCTCGCCGAGGCGGCCGCAGATGAGCGCGTAGTGCTTCATCTCGTCGCCGCACTGCTCGGCGAGCAGCAGCTTGACGTCGATCTCGGGCGTGGTGGGCATCCACAGGCCGGCGAGCTCGCTCGCCTCGAGCTCGCTCTTGAGCGCCAGGCGCAGCAGCGTGCGCACCTCGACCCGCCCCTCCGACTCCGCCTCCAGCGCCTCCTGCTCGCCGAGGCGGGCGAAGAGCGCTTCCATCTCGGCCACCAGCCCGGCGATGAACTCCTTGCCGTCCATGACCGCGATCGTACACCGCGCGATATGCTGCTCCCACCGTGCGGCAGCGCTCCCCTCGGGTAGCGACAAAGGTGGCGATGGCGGCGATTCTCGCGCTCGTAGCGCTGGGTGCAATGGCGCCCCCGGCGTCGGCCGCGAACGGCGACGACGCCACCTCGGTGGTGACACCGGCCATCCCCGAAGCGGTGCTCGCCCAGCTGCTGCTGCTCTCCGACGACGCCTGCGAGGTGCTCTACGTGCCGGGCACGCTCGACCGCGCGGCGCACGTGGAGACCTGGCTGCGCGGCCTTGCCTTCGGCGCCGCCCGCCGGACGCGGCACCCGGCGCGCCTCGTAGGTCTCGTGCTCGGCCGCGACGAGTGGAAGCAGGCGAAGCTGCCGTGCGCTTACGGCGTGCCCTGCCGCGCCGGCACGCGGGTGGTGGCGCTGCCCGCCGCCGGCGACGCCGGCACGGTGGCGCTGTGGGAAGGGCAGCTCGGCGCGCTGCCGCAGCTCGGCGGCACGCCATTTCTCGGCACCGCCGAGGAGGCGGCGAGCCTGGCGCCGGCGGATGCGTACGCGGGACTGGTGGCGGCACGGGACCTCGTCGGCGCGGCGGGGTTCGCCGGCGACCAGCCGTGGGTGCTGGACGTGCTCGCCCACGCCATCAGCCTCGACGCCGCCAAGCAAGCACGGTCCGGACGGGCCGAGGACCTCGACGGCTTCTGGGACACGGTGCGGCGGCGTTACGGGCCGCAGGGCCAGGAGCCGGGTGACGCGCTCGCCGCCGAGCTGCAGCATCAGGCGCGGCTGTACCTCGCCGCGCAGGCGCTGCTCGGCTCCGAAGGGCGGCTGCCGCTGCGCACGCTACGCAAGCTGCAGGAGAAGGGCGGCGGCCGGCTGCGCGCCGCCGATCTGCGCGCTGCCTGGCCGGCCGCATTGAGCGGCTTGTAGGCGGCTCAGCGCGCGCCGCGCTGGCTAACGCAGATAGCCGAGCGCCTCGAGCTCGCGTACCAGCTCGGCGTCGGCGGCCGAGGGGGTCACCGTCCCGCGGCGGGGTTCACCCCACGTGCGGATCTTGCGTAGCGGGTGCTGGCGCTGGAAAGCGCTGGTGAACAGGTCGCGGCGCGCGGTGCCGGTGAAGTCTTCTCCCACCGGCAGACCGAGGGCATAGAGAACGGTCGGTGTGATGTCGTGGATGGAGATGCCGCGAGCAGCAGCGCCGCGCGCGATGTCCGGTCCGACGGCAAAGAAGAAACCGTCGGTGCGAGCGTCGTGATTGCCGGAGATCCGCGAGATCGCGAGCACCGCCCCCGGCCAGGGCCGGCCATCCACGCGCAGCTCGCTGGCGCCTTGGGAGGCCAGCACGGTCGCCACCAGGTCGGCCCCGTGCTTCCTTTCGTGCGCTCGCGGCTCGCGGAGACGGAACGCCTGCGTGCCGTCGCTCCAGGTCAACCGGGCGAGGTCGCGGCCGAGGGCAGTGCGCAAGCCGGGCAACTCGGCCGGAAGGACCCCTCCGCGGTCACGACCCGCGAGGGCGAATCGAAGGCGCTTGGTGGGTGAGCTGGGCGGTGAAGCCCAGGTGGTGACGCGGGTGTGACGCCAGTCGATACCACGGTCGCCGGGTTGGCGGGCGAGATAGCCGATGCGCTGCAAGACGCGGTCGAAGTCGATGGTGACCAGCACCCGCTCCTCGTGCATGCGCCGGAAGCCGTGGTCCGAGACGACGAACATGTTGGCGTTCGGCATCGCCGCCGCGATGCGGCCGATGGCTTCGTCGGTAGCCTCGTAGACCCGCGGGATCTCGGCCGCGGCCGCGACCGCCTCCTCCCGCATGGCAGGCGGTACCGGCGGGAACCTGGCGGGGTGAAAGTAACGCCAGGTCAGATGGCTCGCCAGGTCGACGCCGCGGAAGTACGCCATCAACAGGTCGTGTCGACGCTCGGCGGCGAGGACGCGAGCGATCTCGGCGGTCACGCGGTCCCGTATGGCTGTCTCGGGGTTGCCGCCGAAACGATTCACCCGTGGATCGCCGAGGGCCTCACGCCGCAGCGCGCTGAAACGCACCGCGAACGCCGGTGGCGATACTCCGCCGGGCAGTGCCTGCATCGCCCGATCGGAGACGACGATCCCGCCGGGAACGGTTTCCGCCGGCCAGCTCGCCCACCAGGAAACGACCGCCACCTTGCGGCCCGCTCGCGACGCCATGTTCCAGAGCGCAGGTACCTGGCGCAACGTCGACGATACCGGCACGTCTCCTTGGGGCGTGGCGACAACGAAATCTGTGATGCCGTGCACCCGCGGCGGGCGCCCGGTGGCGATGGTGGTCCAGATCACCGGCGAAATGCCGTAGTCGGTCTTCAGGCTCGCCGTCGTTCCGCGGGCGGCGATCTGCCGCAAGGCAGGCAGCTTGTTCTGCGCCCAGAGCTCGCGGACCACCAGCCACTCGCCACCGTCGACGCCGATCACCACCACCGGGTGCGGCGGCGCGGCGGCGATGCCTTTCCCGCAGCGGACCAACAACGCGGCGGCCACGAGAGCTGGAAAGGCGAGACGGCGGGCTGCGACGGCCATCTGAGGCGGCAGCCTATATGCGGGGCTCGGGGTTGCACGCGACGGCGTCGGCGTGGACGCGGCCCCACGTGCGACGCCTCGATATGATCGTAGGGACACACGGCAGCAGCCGCGAGGGTCGAGTATGGCGCGAGCGAAGGGGACGACGACGAGCGACGCGCCCGTGGACAGCGGGGCCGGCTCGCCGCCGGCCAGCCCCGCTACGCTCGCCATCCGCGACGGCATCGCCTGGCTGGTCTTCGACGCGCCCGGCAAACGCGTCAACACGCTGTCGCAGCGGCTCATGGGCTGGTTCGACGAGCAGCTGGCGGCGATCGCGTCGCAGCCGCTGCGCGGCCTGGTGTTGCGCTCCGGCAAGCCCGACACCTTCATCGCCGGGGCCGACATCGAAGAGCTCGAGCAGCTCAGCGACCGCGCGCAGGTGCGCGAGCTGCTGCGCTATGGCCATGCCCTGTTCGGGCGCGTCGCGGCGCTACCGTTCCCGACCGTAGCGGCGATCCACGGCGCCTGCATGGGCGGCGGCACCGAGCTGTCGCTGTGCTGCGACTGGCGCGTCGCCAGCGAGCACGAGAAGACGAAGATCGGCCTGCCCGAGGTGCAGCTCGGCCTCATCCCCGGGCTCGGCGGCACGCAGCGGCTGCCGCGCCTGATCGGCGTGCCGGCGGCCCTCGACCTCATTCTCACCGGTCGCCAGGTCTCTGCCTCGCGCGCTCGGAAGCTCGGCCTCGTCGACGAGACCTGCCACCCGGCGATCCTCGACCGCGTGGCCACGTCGCTGCTCGCGCGCGGCAAGCGTCGCGGCGGTGGCGCCGCGAAGCAGGGTCTCGGTGGTCGCGTCGCCGACCTCGTGGCCCGCTCGCCGCTCGGCGGCAAGCTGGTCTACGACAAGGCGCGCGCCGGCGTGCTCGAGAAGACCGGCGGCCACTACCCGGCGCCGCTGCGCGCCGTCGACGTGGTGGAGAAGGGGCTCAAGCTGCCGCTCGCGCAGGGCCTGCAAGTGGAGGCCGACACCTTCGTCGAGCTGGTGGTGGGGGAGACCGCGAAGAGCCTCATCGGCATCTTCCTCATGAAGAACCGCGTCGAAGCGAAGGCGGCCGAGCTCGCCAAGACGGCACGGCCGGTGCCGCGCGTCGGCGTGCTCGGCGCCGGCCTGATGGGCGCCGGCATCGCGCAGGGGATCGCCCACCGCGGCACGCCGGTGGTGCTCAAGGACAAGGACCTCGCCTCGCTCGCCCGCGGCATGAAGTACTGCGCCGACCGCGAGGGCGAGCTGGTGGCACGCCGCCGGCAGACCGACGTGGAGGCCCGCGAGGCGATGGCGCGCCTGCACCCGACGATCGAGTACGAGCCGCTGCGTCACCTCGACTTCGTCGTCGAGGCGGTGTTCGAGGACGTGGGCGTCAAGCACGCAGTGATCGGCGAGATGGAAGCGGTGGCGCCATCCGGTGACGACGGCAAACCGGCGCTGATCTTCGCCTCCAACACCTCGACCATCCCGATCGCCGAGCTGGCCAGCGCGAGCGCGCGGCCGGCACAGGTCGTCGGCATGCACTTCTTCTCGCCGGTGCACAAGATGCCCCTCGTCGAAGTCATCCGCCACCCGGCGACGGCGCCCGAGGTGGTGGCGACGACGGTGGCCCTCGGGCGCGCCATGGGCAAGACGGTGATCGTCGTCGACGACAGCCCGGGCTTCTTCACCAGTCGCGTGCTCGGCCCGTTCCTCAACGAGGCGGTGTGGTGCCTGGTCGAGGGCGCCACCATCGAGGAAGTGGACGCGGCGCTCAAAGGCTGGGGGTGGCCGGCGGGCGGGCTGCAGCTCCTCGACGAGGTGGGCATCGACGTCGCCTACCACGCGGGGCAAGTGCTCATCGCGCGGCTCGGCGACCGCATCGACGCGCCGCCGGCGTTTCAG
>DATNCU010000154.1:0-3702 GCA_035607145.1 Thermoanaerobaculia bacterium | reverse complement strand
CCCACCGTCAGCGAAGCGCCGCGCACCACCTCGGCCCAACCGTCGCCGGCCGGGAAGGCGATGCTCAGGCCGTCGACGGACAGGAGCGGCGGCCGCGGCGGCCGCCCCACGGCTGCGCCGCGCGGGACGGGCTCCGCGCCCGCCGGCGCACCTCCCACGCCGCCGGTGGCGAGCATCGCCCTCAGCTCGCCTGCAGCGACCGCAGCCACTGGATGGTGAGCGCCACGCCGAAGCCGGTGGCGCCGCGGTCGCCCTCCTCGCCGCCGATGTAGGCGGGGCCGGCGATGTCGAGGTGGGCCCAGCGCTGCACGTCGCCGACGAAGTGCGACAGGAACGCCGCCGCGGTGTTGGCGCCGCCCCAGCGGCCGGCGACGTTGCGCAGGTCGGCGTGCGAGCCCTTGAGCGCCTCCTTGAACTCCGGCCACAGCGGCATGCGCCAGAGCCGCTCGCCCGCCTCGTCTGCCGCGCGCAGCAGACCCGTGGCGAGCTCGTCGCTCGGCGTGTAGAGGCCGGCGCCGGTGCTGCCGAGCGCCACCACGCAGGCGCCGGTGAGCGTCGAGTACTCGACGATGTAGTCGGGCTTGCTCTCGGCCGCCCAGGAGAGCGCGTCGGCGAGGATGATGCGCCCTTCGGCGTCGGTGTTGAGCACCTCGATCGTCTTGCCGTTGTGGGCGCGCACGATGTCGCCGGGGCGATAGGAGCCGCCGCCCGGCATGTTCTCGGCGAGCGGCAGGTAGGCGTCGACGTGCAGCGGCAGCTTCAGGCGCGCGATCGCCTGCATCAGGCCGAGCACCGTGCAGGCGCCCGACTTGTCCCACTTCATCTCGTCCATGTCCTTCGCCGGCTTGATGGAGATGCCGCCGGTGTCGAAGGTGACGCCTTTGCCGACGAGCGCAACGCGCGGCATCGGGGTCGGTTCGCTGGAGCCAGCGCCACCGCGCCAGCCGAGCCGCACCAGCCGCGGCGGGTTTTTCGAGCCGCCCCCGACGGCGAGGATGCCGCCCATCCCCAGCCGCTCGAGGTCCTCGGTGACCAACACCTCGACCTCGAGGCCCAGCTCCTCCGCCATGCGCGAAGCGTGCTCGGCCATCCACTCCGGCGTCGCGACGTTGGGCGGCGCGTTGGCGAGGTCACGGGTGGTCATCGCGCCGCGCGCCACCTCCATCGCGTCGGCGACGGCGCGCGCCTCGGCCTCGCCGGCGCCAGCCAGCAGCAGGTGGACGCTGACCAGCGAGTCGGGCTCCTCCGGCCGCGCTTGGTACTCGTCGTAGCGGTAGCGCGACAGCGCCAGGTTGCGCGCCGCGTACGCCGCGCCGCTCTCACCCGTCGTCAGCTCGTGCGCCGGCAGCGCCAGCGCCAGCGTCCCCACGCCGTGCAGCGACGCCACCGACGCCGTCTCGGAGAGCCACTTGGCGAGCTTGCGCACGTGCAACGCGTCGCGCTTGCCGAGGCCGCGGAGGGCGACGTGGGCCACGTCCTCGCGGCCGCTGTCGGCTTCGGCCCACTGGCCTTCGCGCCCCTTCCACCCCGGCCGCTCGGCCAGGCTCTGCACCAGCGGCGCCGCCCACTCCGGCAGCGCCGTGATATCGGGCGCCTCGCCTTCGCAGACGCCGACGAGCAGCAGGCCGCCGCGCGGCAGCTCGGAGGTGGCGAGGGTGACGTCGAGGATGCGGTCCATGGCGGGCGCCATCCTATAATCTCGCCCCGCCGCCCCATGAGCGAGCTGCTCCCCTCCTTGGCCTCGCTGGCTCGGGCCCTGCGGGGACCGCTCAGCTTCCTGCGCGACGACCCCGAAGAGATCTACCGGCTGATACCGGAGCTCCTGCAGCTGCTGCCGCTGCCGCAGCGCGTCTACCTCGCCGACGAGGGAGCGACGCCGCTGATCGGCTATCCGGTGCTCGCCTCGCCCGGCATGAAGTCGATGCGCGAGACGCTCGCGGGCTACATCCGCGCCGAGGAAGAGGCGCAGGTCGCGTCGCTGCTGCGCCAGGCGGTCGACGCGCCGGGGCTGCAGGCGGCGTGGGAGCGCTACCGCGGCTGGCTCGCGCGCGCCACCGAGAACGTCACCACCTCGAGCTACGGCCGCCATTTCCCCGACTTCTTCTGGCTCCTCCACTCGCTCGACGTGGCGAAGCTGCTCAAGGAGACGCCGCGCCGCATCACCCGTCTCAACCTCAACCTCGGCAAGGAGCAGGGCGGGCCGCTCAAGTACAAGGTCTTCTACCGCTACCTCGACCGCGTGCTGTCGCTCACCTACGACCTGGCGCACCGGCTCGCCGGCGACACCGAGGAGCTGGAGGAGGAGATCTTCCCGCCGCTGCTGTCGCGCATGCGCGACAACGTGCTGGTCTTCACCGAGGACCACATCAGCCCCGACCTCGGCGAGCTGACGCACTACCTGCAGGGCTACCTCAAGATCGACGGCGCCGACCTGCGTTTCCGCTTCGCCAAGCTGGTCGAGTGGCTGCAGGAGCGGCTCGCCGACGACGACAGCCTGCGCGCCGCCGCCACCCACCTGCTGCGCGTGCCGCCGCACGCCGATGCGCGCGAGCTGATCCGCCACCGCGGCTTCGTCGAGTACCTGGCGGGGCTGCCCGGCTACGACCCGCGCGTGCTGCTCTCGTCCGAGCAGGTGCAGGTGTGGGAGGCGCTGCTCGTCAAGCTCAAGGAGTTCGAGCTCTTCCACGGCATTCGCCGGCTGGTGGTGTCGGTGCAGCAGCAGGAGAACGGCCTGGTGCTCGTCGACCGCAGCCTCAACCGCACCTGGGTGGGCGGGCCACCGATGGTGGAGGTCTCCAGCGCCACGCGACCGCTGGACTTCATGGCGCCGTGGGTGGTCGACCCGCAGATCTCGCGCTTCGGCATGATCTACGACGTCACCGACTTCTCGCACATCGTCTCGCTGCTGCGGCGGGCGAGCAGCGAGGAGCAGGACCGCTCGTTCCGGCTGATGTTCCGCTTCCAGCGGCGCGTGCACCGGCTGGCCGCCAGTCAGAGGCTGAAGCTCGAGAAGTACCTAGGCGACGGCGCCTTCTACTCGGCGCGCGACGCCTACCGCATGCTCATCGTCGCCCTGCAGGTGCAGCGGTTCTACCGCCAGGCGCTGGCCGAGGGGTTCCCCTTCAACCGCGGCATGCGCATCGCGCTCAACTTCGCGCAGTACCGGCTGCTCCCCATCCACGGCGGCGGCGTCGGCGAGCCCGAGCGCTACGAGTTCTTCGGCCACGGCGTGGTCGAGCTCTCACGCCTGACCACCGGCAAGTCGATGCGCGAGCTCGAGGAGTTCAAGGTGCTGCTGGTCAACCTCGGCTACCCCGAGAAGACGGTGCACACCTTCTTCGCGCCGCTCACCACCGCCGAGCACGACGTCGTCGACAAGCGCGAGGAGCGGCGCGCGTTCTACGCCTACATCAACCGCAACGGCAACCTGGTCAACGAGGGGATCGTCGTCACTTCTCAGCTGGTCGAACGGTTGGCGAACGAGGAGCCGGCGCAGAAGCTCTACCCGCTGCGTTACGAGGGGCGGGGTTACGTGGCTCTTGCCCTCGAGCTCCCCGACGGTCGCTCGCTGGCGGGCCTCCGCAAGCTAGGCATCGTCAAGCTCAAGGGCCTCGAGCCGCTGGCGATCTACGAGCTGGTGGACGGCGGCCCGTTCCCGGCGGGCTTGCAGCCGCTGACGGGCGCGGATTTGATGACGGCGCT
>DATNCU010000146.1:0-3463 GCA_035607145.1 Thermoanaerobaculia bacterium | reverse complement strand
CGTCCACCTGCTTCGACAGCTCGAGCGAGCGCTGGAACGACTGCAGCGCGCCGGAGAGGTCGCCGCGCTTGAGCTGCACCGCGCCGAGGTTGTTCTCCGCCGAGGCGACGCCGATGCGGTTGCCGGTCTCCTCCGAGAGCGCGCGCGACTGCTGGTAGAGCTGCTGCGCGGTGTCGAGGTCTCCCTCCTGCTTGAGCACCAGCGCCAGGTTGTTGAGCGCCTGCGCCTCGTTGCCCTTGTCGCCGAGCTCGCGGTAAGTGGCGAGCGCCTTCTCGAAGGTGCGCCGCGCAGTCTCCAGGTCTCCCTGGTCGTAGAGCAGACTGGCGCGCTGTACGCGCGCCTTCGCCACTCCCGACTCGTCGCCCGCTTGTTGGAAGAGACCCTCGGCCTCGGCAGTGACGCCCTGCGCGCGCTCGGCGTCGCCGAGGTTGCGCAGCGCCCAGCCTTCGTAGAGCAGCGCGCGAGCGCGCAGCAGCCGCGCACCCTGCGCCCCCGCCACCTCCGCCGCCTTCGCCGCCGCCTGCTGCTGCTGCTTCGACTGGCCGAGGGCCGCAGCTGCCGTCGCCTCCGCGAAGTAGATGCGCACGTCGTCGGCAGCCACCGAAGGGAGCCGCCGCAAAACATGGGCGACGTCGAGGGCCCGCGCCGGATCGCCGGCCGCCGTCAACGCCTGCGCCAGCCTGAGCCCGTACTCGAGGTCGTCGGGCTGGCGGCGCCAGATCTCCTCCCAGGCCCGCGCCGCGCTCCCCCACTCGCCGGAGGTCTCGAAATACTGCGCGCGCACTTCCTGCCGCTCGGTGTCCGGCAGCGACGCCGAGAGCTCCACCGCCTGCCGCGCCTCCTCGCGCGCCTTCTCGACGTAGCCGAGCGCGGTGTAGGCGGCGGCGAGCGCCGAGTGGGCGCGCGGGTCGCGCGCATCCACCGCCACCGCTTGGCGCAGCAGCTCGCTAGCTCCTTGCGCATCGAAGCGGTGCAGCTTCTCGATGCCCTGCGCGTAGAGGCGCGCCGCTTCGGGGTTGGTGGTCGACCAACGGGCGCCGCCGGATTCGAGGTGCAGCGCCTCGCGCAGCTTCGCCCCCGCCTGCGCCACCAGCTGGAAGACCGCCTCGCGCGGCCCCGACACCGCGACCGCGGTGGAGTTGCCGGCACTCAGCGTGTCCTGCAGCCGCAGGTCGAGGCGCAGCTGGCCGTTCTTGCCGTCCGCACCGCCGCCGACGGCCGTGTAGGCGCCGGTGACCACGTAGTCGGAGCCGAGGTTCCGCCGCACGCGTTCGAGCGTGTCGTTGCCCCAGGTGGCGCCGGGCGCGAGACCCAGCTCGAGCTGCGCGCGCGCCACGTTCTCGCCGGGAATGAGGCGCACGGCGCCGCCCGCCGAGAGCTCGGAGGCGAGCATCTCGGGCAGCCCGGTCGACAGCCAGTCGAGGCTCTGGTCCGCGGTGACGTTCTTGAGCCCCAGCACCGCGACCGCCGGCCGCGCCACCTTCGGCGCTTCGAGCCGCCCCTCTTGCAACGTCGCCCGTTGCTGCCAGCGGTAGAAACCGAGCGCCAGCGCCGCGGCGACGAGGAAGCCGGCAACGACCGCCTGCAGCAGCCGCCGGCGGGTCACCGTCGCGGTGCCGAGCGCGGCGGCGAGCGGCGACGGATCCACCATCGCCACGAAGTCGCCGGCGCTCTTGATGCGTTCTTCAGGCTGGCGCGCGAGCGCACGTAGGATCGCCTCCTCCCAGCGCGGCTCGATGCCCGGCTTGAGGTCGCTGGGCTTGGGCGGCGGCTCGGTGAGGCGCTTGATGGCGGTCGACAGCGGGCTCTCGCCTTTGAACGGCAGCCGGCCGGTGAGCATTTCGAAGACGACGACCCCAAGCGCGTAGACGTCCACCGCCGGCGTGGTGCCGCTGCCGTCGACCTGCTCGGGCGCCATGTAGGCGGGCGAGCCCATGACCGCGCCGGCGACGGTGAGCGTGGCGCCGGACTCGCGCTCCGAGGCCCGGGCGAGGCCGAAGTCGGTGACCACGGCGCGGGTCTCGCCGTCGCTGGTCTCGAGCACCACGTTGGCGCTCTTGAAGTCGCGGTGGACGATGCCCGCCTTGTGTGCGGCGTCGAGCGCCGCGGCCATCTGGCGCACGATCGGCAGCGCATCCGCTTCGATCATCGGGCCGCGCTCGGTGATGCGCTCGGCGAGCGTCTCGCCGCGCAGCAGCTCCATGGTGACGAAGAGGATCTCGCCGCGCGGGTAGAGCGCCGCCACCGGCGAGTCGGAGAGGTGCGCGCCGAGGTCGTGGATGCGGCAGACGTTGCGGTGGGTGACCTGGCGGGCGAGGTGGATCTCGCGCTTGAACCGCTCCAGTGCCAGCTCGTCGGCGGCGACGTCGGGGCGGATGGTTTTCAGCGCCACGTGGTCGCCGAGCGCGGTGTCGAAGGCGTCGTAGACCTCGCCCATGCCGCCCTTGGCGAGGAAGCGCTCGATGCGGTAGCGGCCGGCCACCAGCTCGCCGGGGAGGAAGGTGGAGCCGAGCCTCTTCGGCTGCTCGCCACCGCCGGCAATGGTGTGTCGCGAAGCGGCGGGCGGGGGCGATGGCTGCGACGGACGCGGGATGGATCGTTGCGACGGCGCCGGCGAGGCGGTGAGCTGGTGTTGGACGCCTTGGGAGATTTGCGTCGCGCCGTCGTCGAGCGAGGGCGGCACCTTCTCGCCGGTGAGCGTGTTGTCGAGCGGCTCGACCGGCGGGCGCTGGCCTTCGTCCTTGCGCCGCACCAGGAACGGCTTGCTGCACGACGAGCAGCGCACCTTGAAACGGTCGGGCAGCTCGCGCCCGGGTTGCAGGCGCAGGCGCGAGCCGCACGCCGGGCAGCGAACGATCAGACCCTGGCTCATCGACGAATGGTGCTCGCGGAGATTCTACTGTCTCCCCAACTGCCATACGTCTCGCGCTCGGCGTCGGACGCGTGAGTGGTCAGAGCGCGGCCAACTCTTCTGGCGTGTTGACGCCGCGCCAGCAATCGGCGATCTCCGGCGGCGGTTCGGGAGTCGCCACGTGCGCGTGGCCCTCGAGTCGCGACGGGCCGGGCGCGCCTTCGACGGCGAGCGTCTCGAGCAGCGGCAGCGCCTGCGGCTCGTAAATGGCGAGCAGCGGCTGCACGACGCCGCCGGCGCGCGGCAGCACGGCCCAGCAACCGGGCCGGCGCTGCGCGAGCAGCCACTCGACCGCCTCGGCGCGCAGGCGCGGCAGATCGCAAGACGCGATCAGCCACGTGACCGGATCCCAGCGCCGCGCCGCGAGGATGCCGGCGAGCGGACCGCGCACGCCCGGGGCGTCCGCCAGGCGCACTGCGGCGGTAAGCGCATCGCCGGCGAGCGAGGCGCTCGATGAGTGCGCCGTGTCGTCGTCGATACCAGGCGGCAGCCCAGGGTCTCCCAGCAGCGCCAATGGTCCGACCGCCGCGAGCGCGCGGGCCGTGCGTGCGA
>DATNCU010000134.1:0-2129 GCA_035607145.1 Thermoanaerobaculia bacterium | reverse complement strand
GCCACCTCCTCGTGCACGCGCACGTTGGAGGTACAGACGGCGGTGCAATGGCCGCAGCCGCTGCAGGCATTGGTGACGCGGATGCGCCCTGGCGCGATGCAGTCCATGGCGCCGAACACTGCGCCGTACGGGCAGGCGTAGGTGCAGAAGCCCTTGGCGCCGAGCAGGTAGACGCAGAAGAAGCCGCAGACGACGAAGGTGAGCGCGCCGACGACGGCTCCCGGAAAGCTCGCCCACAGGTTGGTCGTCGCGAGGTGCGTGGTGAGCTTGGGGAAGCCGAGCCCGGTGGCGATGCGATACGTCGCCGGCCAGAGGAACATGTAGAAGAACGCCACCGCCGGCACCAGCGCCAGCCACCGCGAGCGCAGCGGCTTGGGCCGGATGCCCACGTTCTCGAGCGCCCAGCGCGAGAGGTCCTGCAGCGCCACGATGTGGCAACCCCAGCCGCAGAAGAAGCGGCCGAAGATCGCGGTGGAGAGGATGGCCAGCGTGAAGAAGATGAGGCCGGGGTTGACGATGCCATCGCGGCCGAAGGCCATCGCTTCGGAGGGCTCGACCGGAGCCAGGGTCTTGCCGCGGGTCAGCCAGTGCGCCACGTGCGCGAGCACGATCAGATGCACGCCGATGAGGACCGCGGCGCGCCGCTTGCCCATCTTCGAGGCGCGGATGCGCGATCGGCCGATCGCCGGCGCGGCGACTGCCACCGTGGGCCGCGGCGGTCGATGGCACGGGTCGGCCGGCAGTATGGGCAACGACCCGCGGCGGGCGGAGGTGGCGGGCTTGTCGATGGCGAAGGTCGTCCGCCGATCAGGCTAGCAGGCGATCGTCGTGAGCGTGCGAGGCGATCTCGATGCCGCGAGGTCGAGATTGGTTCGTCGCTTCGCTCCTCGCAATGACGAGGATTGAAGTCACTCCGAGCAATAGCTAGCGCGCGATCAGCAACGCTGCTGCCGCGATGGCTGCGGTCTCGACGCGCAATACGCGCTCGCCCAACCGCACGGGCGTTGCGATCAAGGCGAGCGTCGCCAGCTCGTCCTCGGTCCAGCCACCTTCCGGGCCGACGAGCACGGCCGCAGCGACCTCGCCGCCAACCGGCAGCGGCTCCGCCGCCTCCGGCTCGAGCAGGTAGAGGACGCCGGGCAGCCCGAGCTGCGGCAGCTCCGCGAAATCGTGCGGTCCCGACAACGCCGGCAGTCTCGCGCCGCCGCACTGCTCCAGCGCCGCGCCAGCGATCCGCCGCAGGCGCGCGAGCGACTTCACGTCCACACCGCGCACGGCGCGCTCGCTCGCGAGGAAGCGCACGGCCGCCACCCCGAGCTCCGTCGCCTTTTCCACCAACCATGCCGCCCGCTCCGGCCGCGGTGCCGCGACCAGCAACTCGACCCGCCGCGTCGCATCGTGTGCCGGCGCCTCGCCGAGCAGGCGCAGCTCGGCGCACTTGCGATCGATCGCCGCCACCTCCGCCCAGCGCGCCCGTCCCTCGCCGTCGACCAACCGCAGCCGCGCATCGCTCGCCAGGCGGCGCGCGCGGAACAGGTGGCGGTACGCCTCGCCCTCGACGACGACGCGCTCGCCGGCGAGCTCGGCCGGCGTCACCAGCAGGTTGGCGGTCACGCCCGCTTCAGCGTCCACGCCGCCCACTCCTCCTCCGCGAGCGTGTCCACCGGCGCGAGGCCGTGCGCCGCCCATGCGCGCAGCGTCGCCTCGCCTTCACTCGCCAGCACGCCGGAGATCACCAGCGCGCCGCGCTCCGCCACCGCAGCGGCGATCCGCTCCGCTTCCGGCAGCACCTCGTGTGGCAAGGCGTTGACCACCACCACGTCCCACCGCGCCCGCGCCGCGAGCGCCACCGAGCCACCCGCCCAGACGCGCACCGGCAACCCGTTGAGCCGCGCGTGCTGCCCGGCGAGCAGCGCCGCCGCGACGTCGACATCAAACCCGTCCGCCCGCGCAGCGCCCAGCTTCGACGCCGCCATCGCCAGCACGCCGCTGCCGATCCCCACGTCGAGCATTCTGCGTCCGCCGAGCTCCAATCGCTCGAGCAACCGCAACGCCAGTCGCGTCGAGGCGTGGCTGCCGGTGCCGAACGCGCTACGCGCCGGCACGCGCAGCAGCATTCGCCCGACCGC
>DATNCU010000125.1:0-2124 GCA_035607145.1 Thermoanaerobaculia bacterium | reverse complement strand
GCGGGCATCGGCAGCAGCTTGAGCCCCTGCGACGACGGCTGGAACATCGCTCTTGCCAAAGCCGAGCCCGCCCGCGACGCCTTCGTCGCCAAGTGCGACTTGCCGCTCGACATCGACTTCGAGCCGATGTCCGGCTGCGTCAGCTCGGCGGGGAGCACGCCGTGCCAGGTGCCTCTCGGCGAGCTGGTGCTGGAGACGGACGACGTCGCCACTGCCGACGATGCCATCGTGCTACCCAAGGCGACGAGCACCACCGTGGAGGTGCCGATCTCGGCGCGCAACGTGGTCTTCGATCTCGTCACCTCCAAGGCGGTGGCCTCGCTGTGGGCGGTGGTGCTGCTCGACCGCACGCCGATCTGGTCCGGCCCGCTCGGCAGCTTCACCCCCGGCCACGCTACCGAGATCGGCCCGGTCCCGGTCGAGGGCCTCGCCGGCCGCCGGCAGCTGTCTCTCCTGCTCTCCGGCACGGGCAGCGCCACGGTGCAGGTGGGCAACTTCCGCGTGCAGACCATCCGTCCGCCTTGCGAGACCGGCGACGCCCTGTGCGTCACCGGGCATCGCTTCCGCGTCGAGGCCGACTGGACCACCCCGGATGGCCACAGCGGTCACGCCACGCCGCGCTATGTCGGCACGGACGCCAGCGGCTTCATGTGGTTCTTCGACGCCGCCAACCTCGAGCTCATCGTCAAGGTGCTCGACGGCTGCGGCGTCAACAACCGCTACTGGGTGTTCGCCGCCGGCCTCACCAACGTCTCGGTACGGCTGACCGTCATCGATACGGCCACCGGCGCGCGGAAGGTGTACGACAACCCGCAGGGTTCGCCCTTCGCACCGATTCAGGATGCCGATGCCCTGGCGACCTGCGGCCACGCCGCGGCGGCGACCGCGAGCGACGCGACCTTGGCGAATGGCACGCTACCGACGGCGGTTGCGGGCGCGGAGTTCCCGAAGCTCCGCCAGGGCCGCTTCGACGTCACCGCCACCTGGCGCACCGCGGCGGGGGCCACCGGTGTCGGCCACCTGGTCTCGGTCACCGACGACTCCGGCTACCTCTGGTTCTTCAACCCTGCCAACATCGAGGTGGCGATCAAGGTGCTCGACGGCTGCGGGCTCAACCAGCGCTTCTGGGTCTTCGCCGCCGGCCTCACCGACGTCGAGGTCGACCTCACCGTGAGGGATCGCCGCAGCGGGGCCACGAAGAGCTACCACAACCCGGCAGGACAGCCGTTCCTGCCGATCCAGGACACCGACGCGTTCGCCAGCTGTCCTTGACCGCGCCGGCCCTGGCTAGAAGGTGACCGTGCGCTGCACGGTCCAGTAGAGGCCGACCGCGGCGATCGCGAGCGAGGCCGGCACGACCACGCGGCTGCGGTACCAGGTCTCGCGCCGCGCCCACCAGCCGACGGCGAGGAAGGCGAGCCCGATCACCGCCAGCTGGCCGCCCTCGACGCCGACGTTGAACGTGACGAGGGCGGTCAAGAACTCCGAGCGCGGCAGCCCGAGCGCGGAGAGCGCGCCGGCGAAGCCGAGGCCGTGGAGCAGCCCGAAGCCGAACACCACCGCCACCCGCCAGGGCGTCAGCTGCGGCCGCAGCACGTTCTCCACCGCCACGTAGACGATGGAGAGCGCGATCAGCGGCTCGACGACCGACGAGGGCAGCGAGAAGACGCCGTAGATCGACAGCCCGAGCGTGATCGAGTGCGCCAGCGTGAAGGCGGTGACCTGCAGGAGCACCGGCTTGAGCCGCGTGGCGAAGAGGAAGATGCCGAGCACGAAGAGCACGTGGTCGAGGCCGCCGGGGAGGATGTGGGTGAAGCCGAGAGCGAGGTACTGACGCGCCACGGCGAGGCGCGACGGCGCGGCGGCGGCGCGGCGCAGCGGCGGCGCGGCCTCGCCCGGCTCCACCCAGTGCGTCTCGAGGTCGCCGGTCTCGCCCTCGCGGTGCACCACCAGCGCGTAGCGGCTCGCCGGCAGCGACCAGGCGAGCCGCAGGTCGGCGGCGCCGGCGGGCAGGCGGCCGGCGAGGCGCACGATGGCCTCGCGCTTGCGGCTTCCGTTTGGTGTCCCCGCCGGGACGGCGGGGTTGGCGGCGGGCGGGGCGGTGACGTAGTCGAACGAGGTGGC
>DATNCU010000120.1:0-3358 GCA_035607145.1 Thermoanaerobaculia bacterium | reverse complement strand
TTCGCGGCGATGAACGGGCTGCCGGTGACGGTGCGTCTCCTCGACCCGCCGCTGCACGAGTTCCTGCCGCACGACCCGCGCGCCATCCTAACGCTGGCGGGACAGATGGGGATCGACGCGGCGCAGCTGGAGTCGACGGTGGCCTCGCTCGAGGAGGTCAACCCGATGCTCGGCCACCGCGGTTGCCGGCTCGGGCTCACCGCGCCCGACATCTATCGCATGCAGGTGGAGGCGATCGTCCGCGCCGCCTGCGTCCGCCAACGCGCCGGCGACGAGGTGCTGCCGGAGATCATGCTGCCGCTGGTGGGCGGCGAGGAGGAGCTGGCGGTGCTGCGCCGCCAGGCGCAAGAGGTGGTCGACCGCGTGCTCGCCGAGGAAGGTGTGGCGCTGCCGGTGCTCATCGGCACCATGATCGAGGTGCCGCGCGCCTGCACGGTTGCCGACCGCATCGCCCGCCATGCCGACTTCTTCTCCTTCGGCACCAACGACCTGACGCAGATGACCTACGGCTTCTCGCGCGACGACGTCGGCCGCTTCCTGCCGCAGTACCTCGAGCAGGGAATCCTGCCCTTCGACCCCTTCGCCAGGATCGACGAGGAGGGGGTGGGGCAGCTGGTGGCGATGGCTTGCGAGCGCGGTCGCCAGGGCAAGCCGGGCCTCAAGCTCGGCATCTGCGGCGAGCACGGCGGCGAGCCCCACTCGGTGGCGTTCTTCGACTCGGTGGGGCTCGACTACGTGTCGTGCTCGCCGTACCGGCTGCCGATCGCGAGGCTGGCGGCGGCGCGCTGCCGGTTGAAGATGGATCGCGCGGCGGAAGCGGCGTAGCGGAGAGGCCGTGGCGAGCGGCGTGTTGCGTCGGGTCGGACGGTGGGTTCTCCGCGGCGCGCTCGTGGTGCTGCTGCTGCTCGCCGCGCTCGCCCTCTTCATCCGCCTGCGCTACGGCGGCGGGAGCACCGACTTCCCGGAGCGCATCGGTGAGCCGCTGCTGAGTGGAGAAGCGCTCGAGGAAGTCGCAAGCTTGCCCGGGCCGCCCGGCAACGTCGCCGTCTCTGCCGACGGGCGCGTGTTCCTCTCGATCCATCCTGAAGGGCACCCGCGCGTGAAGATGGTCGAGCTCGCCGGCGGCGAGGCGCGCCCATTTCCCGACGCCTCGTGGCAGGCGTCGCGCGGCGACGACGCCAACGGCAAGGCGCTGCCGTTCTTCGACGCCGTCCTCGGCGTCCGCATCGACCGCCAAGGACGGCTGTGGACGCTCGACCACGCCCAGCAGGGCATCGGCCAGCCGCGCCTGCTCGCCTTCGACGTACGGAGGGGCGAGCTGGTGCAGCGCTACGACTTCCCGCGTGAGTTGGCGCCGCGCGGCTCCTTCCTCAACGACCTGCAGGTGAGCCCCGACGGCCGCTACGTGTTCATCGCCGACTCCAGCATCTTCGGGCTCGACCCCGCGCTGCTCATCGTCGACACCGCGAGCGGCCGCACGCGCCGCGTCCTGGCCGGCCACCGTTCGATGCAAGCCGAGCCGTACATCCCGGTCGTCGGTGGCCGCCCGATGCGCGTCTTCGGCATCTTCACCGTCAAACCCGGCGTCGACTCGATCGCCCTCGACAACCACGGCAAACTCGCCTTCGCCGCCGTGACGGCCCGTCGCATGTACCGCGTGAAAGTCGCCGACCTCGTCGACGAGCAGTTGCCGGCGGCCGAGCTCGCGAGCCGCGTAGAGGACTTCGGCGACAAGCCGATGACCGACGGCATGTCGGCCGACGCCGCCGGCAACCTCGTCCTCACCGACCCGGGCCACGACGCGTTGCAGCTGCTCTCGCCCGAAGGGCAGTTGACGACGCTCGTCCGCGATCCGCGCCTGCGCTGGCCCGATGGCCTCTCGTTCGGTCCCTGCGGCGCTGGGCTGGCGCCCGCGGATTGCCTCTACGTCACCTGCTCCGCCCTGCACCAGGTGATAGGGCGCACGCCCGGCCAGATCCGGCGGGCCGGGCCCTACCAGGTCTACCGGCTGCGCATGCCCCGCCCCGGCTACGCCGGGCACTGAGCGCGGACCACCCGCGCCCCGGTGCCCGGCACGATGCGCCTCGGCGTCGCTAGAACGAGATCCGCGCTCCGAGCCGCAGCGTCCGCGGCGGCGTTCGCAGCACTGCCTCGCCGTAGCCCGGGTTGACCGGTGTCGGCGAGGCGTTGTCGGCCTCTTCGAAGCCCCAGCGCTGGTCGAGCAGCACGGCCCTCTGCGCGTCGAGCAGGCTGAAGACGTCGGCGAGGAAGTTGATCGTCACCGGGCCCACCTGCAGCGGGTAGCCGAAGTGGAGGTCGACCTCGTAGTTGTCCGGCGTGCGCCCTTCGGCGCCGCGCTTGGTGAGGAAGAACTCGTAGCGGCCGTAGATGTCGGAGTAGCCGTAGCGGGTGAGCGGCGTGCCCGAGCGCCAGTAGGCGGAGGTGCCGACCTCGAGCTTCCAGGGCGTGATGTAAGTGCCCGACACCTTGAACTGGTGGCGGCGGTCGTTCGACAGTGGGCCGTCGTTGGTGATGCGGTTCAGGTTGCGGCCGTCGGTGAAGAAGTCGTAGTAGTCGTAGGCGGCGGAGATGTTGGGGTCGGCGCCGACGTTGGTGAACGGCGCATAGAGGCCGTCGAAGTTGCCCTCGAGCCTGGAGTAGAGGTACGACGCCATGCCCTGCCAGTTGTTCGACAGCCGCTTGTTGACGTCGAGCTGCACGCCCTTGAAGGTGCGCTTGGGCTCCGGCGCCGGGAAGACGCGCTCGTAGTCGAGGGTGGCGATCTCGCGCATGATGCCTTCGCCGGGGTTGCCGATGCAGTAGGTGCCGTCGCGCAGGTCGGAGCAGAGGAAATCCTCGATCACCTGCCCGTAGTCGCGGTAGATGCCCTTGATGCCCACCGCGAGCTCGGGGGCGATCTCGCGGTCCCAGCCGAGGATGTACTCGTTGATGTACTGGTTCTCGAGGTCGGGATCGGAGGGCTCGGTGAAGCCGCCGAAGATCACCGACTCCTCGCCAAGCGCTTCCTCGGCCGCCGCGTTGGGCGCCGTGCCGCTGGGCGAGAAGTTGAAGATGCGCGCCTGGCGCTCGAAAGAGAAGGAGCGGATCACCAGGTCCATCGGGATCTGCTCGTAGTAGCGGCCGTAGGAGCCGAACACCTTCGACTTGCGGTCCTTGTCCGGGTCCCAGATGAACCCGATGCGCGGGGCGAAGTCCTTCTTCAGGTCGACCTGCTGCACGCCCACCGCGTCGGTGATCTGCTGGCGGTCCCAGCGCACGCCGAGGTTCACGGTCAGGTTCGGCCGCAGCGACCACCGGTCCTGCACGTAGAGGGTGGTGTTCTTGTGCTCGGGCTTCG
>DATNCU010000012.1:0-4382 GCA_035607145.1 Thermoanaerobaculia bacterium | reverse complement strand
GCGGTGCCGGCGCCACCGGCGCCGCGGTGGGGTGGAAGAGCGTCGCCTGCGTTCCCGAGCGCGCTGCGGTCGGCGCCACCGCCGGCCGCAGCGGCGGCGGCGGGAAGCCGGGCGGCTCGAGCTCGAACGGCGTGCCGCCGTGCGCCACCTGCTCCTCGACGATGCGCTGGATGAGCCGCCGGCTCTCCGACGAGAGGTCGAGGAAGCGCACGCCCATGCCGCTCGGGCGTTCGGGCCCCTCGTCGGCCTCGCGCACCCACAGCACCTCGCCGATGCCCTGCACCAGCTTGAAGTCGTCGGTGAGGGACAGCTCGAAGTCGAAGATGGTGCCGATCGGCTTGGGCGAGGTGGTGCGGATGAACATCCCGCCCATCGAGAGGTTCGCGGAGTACTCCGTGATGAAGCCACGGAACTCCTTGAACTTGAGGGAGATCTTCCGCTCCAGCGGGACCCTGCGGCGCTCCAGGTCGACCTTGGGAGACGGGTCGTTGGGGTCTGGGCTCATCGCACCTCAGAGCAGACTTCGCGGGTCGGCGTGGATTATAAGCCGGCGTGGTGGGTGCTCTCGGCAGCGCGGCGTGGCCGCGCACCCGGTGCTAAGCTGGCCGCGCTTCGGCGCCGCGCATCCGGCCAACACCCCCGACCCGCTTGGAGAGTCCGATGCCGAGATCCCTCGCCCGCGCCTCGTTCGTCGGCGGCCTGCTCGTCGCGCTACTTACCACTGCCGCTCCCGCGCCGGCGAGGAAACCCCCTGCTCCCGCGCCGACGCCGCCGGCGGACGGACTGCCCAAAATCGCCGACAAGGTCAAGGGCCTGACGGCGCGACCGGGGCTGCTCACCACCTACCTCGATCGCGACCGCGGCAAGCTGTGGGCGGAGCTGCCGGCGCCGGGCGCCGAGGGCGTGGTGGGCGAGTATCTCTACGTCGAGGGCCTGCTCACCGGCGTCGGCTCCAACCCCATCGGCCTCGACCGCGGGCAGATCGGTGACACCCGCGTCGTGCGACTGCGACGGCTCGGGCCGCGCGTGCTGCTCGAGCAGCCCAACCAGGGCTTCCGCGCGCTGTCGCAGGACCCCGCGGAGCGTCGTGCGGTCGCCGAGTCGTTCGCCACCTCGGTGCTGTGGGGCGCGGAGATCGCCGCGCTCGACCCCGACGGGCGCGCGCTCGTCGACCTCACGCCGTTCGTCGTGCGCGATGCCCACGGCGTCTCACGCACCATCCAGGAGGCGAAGCAGGGGAGCTTCGACCTCGACGCGGCGCGCAGCGCCCTCGACCCCGACAACTGCCTGTCGTTCCCCGACAACCTGGAATTCGAGGCGATCCTCACCTTCGGCGGCCGCGAGCCCGGCCCCGAGGTGCGGGCGACCGTGCCGCAGCCGCAGTCGATCACCCTGGTGCAGCACCACTCGCTCATCAGGCTGCCCGACGACGGCTACCGGCCGCGTGCCTTCGACCCGCGGGCGGGCAGCTTCGGCATCACCTTCGCGGATTACGCGGCGCCGCTCGACAAGCCGATCGAGACGAAGTGGATCTCGCGCCACCGCTTGCAGCACGCGGCGGTGACCGACGGAGTCAACGCGCCCAAGAAGCCGATCGTCTTCTACGTCGATCCCGCCGCGCCCGAGCCCATCCGTAGCGCCCTGCTCGCCGGCGCCGGCTGGTGGGCGGAGGCGTTCGAGAAGGCGGGCTTCCCCGGCGGCTACCGCGTCGAGCTGCTGCCGCCCGGAGCGCACCCGCTCGACGTGCGCTACAACGTCGTGCAGTGGGTGCACCGCGCGACCCGCGGCTGGTCGTACGGCGGCGGCGTCATCGATCCGCGCACGGGCGAGATGGTCAAAGGGCACGTGACGCTCGGCGCGCTGCGCGTGCGGCAGGACATCCTCATCTTCGAGGGCCTGCTCGGGACGGAGAAGACGGGAAGCGGTGCCGCCGACGATCCAGTCCAACTGGCGCTCGCGCGCATCCGCCAGCTCGCCGCGCATGAGGTCGGGCACAGTCTCGGGCTCGCCCACAACTTCGCGGCGTCGACGTACGGCGGCCGCGCTTCGGTGATGGACTACCCGTCGCCGCTGGTGCGGCTCGGCGCCGACGGCAAGCTCGACGTGTCGAAGGCGTACGCCAGCGGCATGGGCGCCTGGGACGTGCAGGCGATCCGCTACGCCTATACCGAGTACCCCGAGGGAACGGACGAACGCGCTGCGCTCGACGCGCTGCTCGTCGAAGGCGGCAAGCAAGGGCTGCGCTTCATCACCGACGAAGACGCTCGCCCCCCCGGAGCGGCGCAGCCGTGGTCGAACCTGTGGGACAACGGCAGCGATCCCGCGGCCGAGCTCGAGGAGGTGCTGCGCGTGCGCAAGGCGGCGCTCGCGAGCTTCGGCGAGCACAACGTCGCCGCCGGCCGTCCGCTCGCCAAGTTGCAGGAGGTGCTGGCGCCGATCTACCTCTGGCACCGCTACCAGGTCGACGCCGCGGTGAAGGCCATCGGCGGCCTCGACTACGGCTACGGCCTGCGCGGCGACGGCGAGCCGGCGCGCTTCGTGGACCCGGCGCTGCAGCGGCGCGCGCTGGCGGCGCTGCTGTCGGCGATCGAGCCGGAGTCGCTCGACCTGCCGGAGTCGGTCCTCCAGCTGCTGCTGCCGCGGCCGTCCGGCTACGAGCCCAACCGCGAGATGTTCCACGGCCAGACCGGGCTCGTCTTCGATTCCCTGGGCGCCGCCGCTACGGCCGCCGACCTCGTGCTGGCGGCGGTCCTCCAACCCGAGCGCCTCGGCCGCGTCGCCGACTTCCACCGCCGCGACGCCGCGCAGCCGTCGCTCGAAGAAATTCTCGGCGACACAGTCGACGCCGCTTTCCCCACCAAGCCGCCGGCCAATGCTCGTCTCGCCGAGATCGCGCGCGTCGTCCAGCGGGTCACCGCCGACCGTCTCGTCGGGCTCGCTTCGGGCAACGACACCCCGTACCCGGTCAAGGTCCGCGCCGAGGCCGAGCTGCGTGACCTTGCCCGCAAGCTCGCCACCCCAGTGGCCGACCGCGCCGAGGCCGCGCACCGCAAGCTCCTCGCGCGCGACCTCGATCGCTACCTCGAGAATCGGGAGTGGCAACCGCAGCAGCTCGTGAAGGCACCCGAGCCGCCACCCGGCATGCCCATCGGCAACGGCAACTTCTACGACGAATGAGGGCGCGCGGTGCGGCCTTCGCGCTGGCGCTCTGGGGACTCGTGGTCCCGTTGACGGCGTGCCGAGCCGACTCTCCGCCGGGTGTCGCTGCTCCCGTGCCTAGCGCGGCGCCGGAAGCGCTGCCGGCCCCGGAGCGCCTCACCGTTCGCGTCGTCGCGCGCTACCCGCACGACCGCGAAGCCTTCACGCAGGGACTCCTCTGGCACGACGGCAAGCTCTACGAGAGCACCGGCCTCTACGCCCGCTCCACCATCCGCCGCGTCGACCTCGCCACCGGCCGCGTCGAGCAGCAAGCCCCGCTTCCGCTCACGGTCTTCGGCGAGGGCCTCGCGCTCGTCGGCGACGAGCTCGTGCAGCTCACCTGGCGAGAGGGCCGCGCGCTCCGATGGACCCGCAGCTCCCTCGCACTGCTGGGCGAATCCTCGTACGAGGGCGAAGGCTGGGGCCTCACCTTCGACGGCGAGCACCTCATCCAGAGCGACGGCAGCGCCCGCCTGACGTTCCGCGACCCCAAGACCTTCGCCGTCACCGCCACCCGCGACGTCGCCGACCGCGGCCAGCCCGCGGCGCTCCTCAACGAGCTCGAGCTCGTCGACGGCGCCCTCTACGCCAACCTGTGGACAACCGACGAGATCGTCCGCATCGACCCCGCGACCGGCCGCGTCACGGCTCGCATCGACGCCTCGCCGCTGCGCGAAGAGCTGATGGGGCAGGGCATCGCCGACGACGCCGTCCTCAACGGCATCGCCTGGCGCCCCGAGACGAAGACCTTCCTGCTCACCGGCAAGCTCTGGCCGAAGCTGTTCGAAGTGCAGCTCGTACCGACCGGCGGCTGATCGGGCCCGCCTCGTCGGCGCGAGCGCCGCCGCGACCTCAGGCGCCGACCGGTACCGCCTCGCCGCGCACCCGCCCCAGGATCTCGCGCGCCCGCTCCTCGATGCGGTCGAAGCGCCCGAGCCGCATGTCGTCGGCCTGGAAGAGCGACGCCACGAAGCCCAGCGCCCAGGCGCCGGCCGCAAGCCAGTCGCCAGCATTGTCCAGATCGACGCCATTGGTGGGCACGACCTTCAAGAACGGCAGCGGTGCCAGGAGTGAGCGCAACCACGCCGGACCGCCCGCGGGCGAAGGGAAGAGCTTGACCAGGGGAGCACCGGCGCGGTGCGCAGCCAACAGCTCGGTCGGTGTGTGGCCGCCAGGGATGGACG
>DATNCU010000708.1:0-10118 GCA_035607145.1 Thermoanaerobaculia bacterium | reverse complement strand
AGAAGCGCGGGTGCGCCGCGTCGGTCTCGAGCTTCTGGCGCAGCGCCGCGACGTGCACGTCCACCGTGCGCGACTGCACCGCGGAGTCGTAGCCCCACACCTCGTCGAGCAGCTGATTGCGCGACAGCACCTCGCCGGGGTGGGTGGCGAAGTACTGCAGCAGCTCGAGCTCGCGCGGCGCCATCGCCACCTCGACGCCGCCGCGCCGCACCTGCCCGCGGCGGAAGTCGGCCTGCACGTCGCCAAAAGCGACGGCGCCGTTGGTCTCCCCCACCGCGCCGCCGGCGCGCCGCAATAGCGCCTCGATGCGGGCCAGCAGCTCGACGGTCTCGAACGGCTTGGTGAGGTAGTCGTCGGCGCCGAGCTTGAGACCGACGACGCGGTCGACCACCTGCGTGCGGGCGGTGAGCATCAGCACCGGCAGCCCCGAGCCCTGGCGCCGCAGCTCGCGGCAGACCTCGAAGCCGTCGCGGCCGGGCATCATGACGTCGAGCACGAGCAGGTCGAAGCCGCCGGCGAGCGCCGCGAGGAGAGCCGTCTCGCCGTCGCGCACCGCCTCGACGGCGTAGCCCTCGGCGCGTAAGCGGTCGGTGAGCGTGGTGACGAGACTGGGCTCGTCCTCGGCGAGGAGGAGCCGCGCCCGCGGCTGGGTGGGAGCACCGTTACCGGCGTCGCTCACGCCGCGCCCTCCGCGATCGCCGGCAGCTCGAGGGTGAAGCGGGCGCCGTGCGGCGTCGTGCGCGCGACGTCGACGCGGCCGCCGTGCGCCTCGGCGATCTGCCGGACCAGCGCGAGGCCGAGGCCGCTGCCCGCCGACTGCGCGCCACTGCCGCGGTAGAAGGGCTCGAAGAGGTGTGGCAGCTCGTCGGCCGCGAGGCCGCTGCCGCGGTCCTCGACGGCGAGCACGACGCGCGGCGGGCCGCCGTTGGCCTCGGCCGCTGAGGCGTCGACGCCCACCCAGCCGCCGCTCCCGCCGTGGCGCACGGCGTTCTCCACCAGGTTGCGCAGCGCCCGCTCCAGTGCATCGCGGTCGCCGGCCACCGGCGGCAGCCCGGCGGCGACGCGGCTCTCGAGCTCGACGCCGGCGCGCGACGCCTCGTCGGCGCAGGCGGCGACGACGGCGTCGACCAGCGACTCCGCCTCGACCGGCGCCCGCGCCGCCGGCTCGCCGCGCGCCTGCAGCCCCGCCCAGGTGAGCACCTGCTCGACGAGGCTGCCCAGGCGCCGCCCCTCGCGCACCACGATCTCGCCGTACTCGCGCACCTTGGCGGGATCGGTGACGACGCCGGCGGCGAGGTTCTCGCCTGCCGAGCGCACGGCGGCCACCGGCGTCAGCAGCTCGTGGCTGACGCCGGCGACGAGCTCGATCTGCCGCCGCGCCAGCGCCTCCGCACGCCGTGCCGCCGTGAGCACCAGCGCCACCGCCGCCGCCAGCAGGCCGAGGACGAGGAAGGAGACGGCGAGGTTGCGCCAGCGCGCGTGTTCCACTGCCGCGGCGAGCGAGCCTGCGGGATGCGTCACCGACAGCAACCAGCGGCCGCGGAACATGGGGTCTTCGGAGAACGGCGGCCCCGCGACGCGCAGGCGCGCGCCGCCGTGCCGCTCGGCGTGGTGGCGGGCGAAGCGCTCGGCCAGCGGCAGCCGGAAGAGCGGCATCGACACGTCGGCCTTGCCGGGGCCGACCGGCGGGCCCTGGGCGAAGATCGCGCGCCCCGCGGCATCGCGCACCTCGACGCGGTAGTCGATCTCGCCGCCGAAATGGCGGTCGACGAGCGCGGGCAGCACGCGGTCGCGGATCGCCGTGGTGTCGAGCCAGAGCACGGCGGCGCGCGGAGCTTCCTCCATGGACCCGGCCATCCCGAAGCCCGGCTCGCCGCCGCGGTCGCCGCGAGGGATGCGCGCGCGCCGCTCGTCGAAGTGACGCCAGAGCGGCACTACCAGCACCGGCGCATCGTCGCCCACTGTCATCGGCCAAGGGCCGCGTTCGCGGCCCGACTCGGGTTCCCGCTCCAGGCTGCCCTCGCGGCGTGAATCCGGTTGCCGATACATGCCGCGCTCACGGTCCGACTCGAGCTCCCGGCGCAAATCCGCGAGCTCGGCAGGCCACGGCACCGGCCGCCAGCTCCTCGTCGCATCATCGAAGGCGCGCAGCACGAGCTCGTCGGCTGGTCCGTGCTCGAGCAGCATCGCCTGCCGCAGCAACTCGGGATAAGGCGGCCGCGCGCGCCAGCTCGCCACCTGCTGCGCGAGGCTCGCCTCCACGTCGGGGCTCGGCGCCTGCAGGAAGTGGAAGAAGAGGCGTCCCAGCTCGCGGTCGAAGTCGGCGGCGAGACCGGCCGCGGCGCGGTTGAGGCTGGTGCGCAGCTGTGCCTCCTCGGCGCGGCCGAGCTCGCCCGTCCAGCGGTACTGCAGGGTGGCGAGCACGGCGAGGAGCGCCGCCAGCACCCACGGGGCGAGGTCGTACCAGCGTCGGCGCGGCGCGCGCGCGGCAGTGGGCATGGCTACCAGTATACGGCCCACCTCCTACCGCAAGTGACTGGCCGGGATGGCTTTACATCTCCTTACAAAGCCCTTGCACGAGTTGGTGAACGGCGGCGGCGCGCCGCCTATCCTGACTGGCGCCGGGGACGAATCCCGGTCCCAATCCGCAAGGAGCACCGCATGTCCGTCAACCGATCGCTCCCCAGGCTGCTCACCGTCGTCGCGCTGGCGCTGCTCGCCGGCGCTGCCACGCTCGGTGTCGCGCGCGCCGCCGCCCGACACGGCGGGCCCGACGTCATGTTCATGCGCCACGAGTCGAAGATGGAGAAGGCCGACACCAACGGCGACGGCGCCGTCGACGCGGCCGAGTGGAACGCGCTCTTCACCACCCTCGACGCCGACAAGAACGGCAAGCTCGACGGTGAGGAGCTGGCGCGCCACCACGGCTTCCCACCTCCGGAGGCCTTCGCGCTGATGATCGCGCACCACGCCGACACCGATCGCGACGGCAAGGTGACCGCGGCGGAGTGGAAGGCGCACGTGGCCGAGATCGACGAGAACGGCGACGGCAACCTCTCGGCCGACGAGCTCAAGTTCCGGCACCGGATGGCGGAGCCGGGCGAAGACGAGGCCACCGCGTCGCTGCCCCCGTTCGCCGCCGAGTGGGACAGCAACGACGACGGCACCCTCCAGGCAGGCGAGCTCGACGCGCTCTTTGCCAAGGCCGACGAGGACGGCGATGGGGTGCTGACGTTCCCGCACGAGCGGCACTCCTTCCGTCGCTAGCTCGGCACGCGCTCGGTTTGGCCGATCGGCGACGAGCGGGCGGGTATGCTGCCGCCCGCTCGTCGCACGTGGAGAGGAGTCCTGCAGACACCGATGCCACACTCATCCTGGTCTCGCCTTCTTGCCCGCGCCCGTCGCGGGCGATTCGCGTTGGTGCCACTCGCGCTCGCCGGCACCGCCGGCTGGCTTGCCGCCTGCGGCAGCCCCCCGCAACGCACTGCGCACTGGCGCGACCGTGAGCTGACGATCGACGGCAAGCTCGACGACTGGGGCAACCTCGTCGGCGAGCTCGACGCCGGGCGCGAGAGTGCCGCGGCGCGCGTCGGCATCGCCAACGACGGCGAGGCGCTCTACCTCGCGCTGCAGACGAGCGACCCCAGCCTGATGCGGCTCGTCTCGCACCGTGGGCTCACCGTCTGGGTCGATCCATCCGGGGGACGGGCGCATGCTGCCGGCGTGCGCTTCCCGCTGCCGGCGGCGCGGCCGGCGAGCCGCTGGGGCGAGATCGGCGGCAGCCGGCCGGGCGGAGCGCAGCTCGACAGCCTCGAGCTATTGGGGCCGCAGCCATACACGCGCCGCGAGCTGGCGGCGCCGGGGGCCGACGGCGTCCTGGTGGCGATCGCGTTCGCCGAGCGCGGCCTCGCCTACGAGCTGCGGGTGCCGCTGGCCGCGGCACCGCCGGCTTGGGGGCTGGGTGTCAAGCCGGGCGCCCTGATCGGAGTCGGTGTGCAGTCGAAGGGAGTCGAGCCGCGGCCGATGCGGGGCCGCGGCGAGGCGGGCGGGCCCGATGGGCAAGATCCGGGCGGCGGCGGGCCCGGCGGGGGTAGCGAAGGTCCACCATCCGGCGACGAGCCTCCCGGCGACGGCAGCGAGCCGCCACCGGGCGGCGGCCGCGGCGGCGGTGCGCACAGGCGCGGTCCCGGCGGGCCCGGCGGCCGACCCGACGCCGTTCGCGACTTCGAACTGTGGGCGACCGTGCGTCTCGCCGCCTCGCCGGGGTAGATTCCCCACCCAATGGGAGGCAGCGGCCGCATCGCCGTCGTCGACGACGAAGAGAGCATCCGTCAAACCGTCGGCCTGGCGCTGCGGCGCGAAGGCTACGAGGTCACCACCTGGGAGGACGGCGAGGCGGCCTGGGACGCCTTCCGCCAGAAGCTCCCCGACCTCGTCGTCCTCGACATCCTCATGCCGCGCATGGACGGCCTCGAGCTCTGTCGCCGCATCCGCGGCGTCTCGCAGTCGCTGCCGGTCATCTTCCTCACCTCCAAGGACGAGGAGTTCGACCGCGTGCTCGGCCTCGAGCTCGGTGCCGACGACTACCTCTGCAAGCCCTTCTCGATGCGCGAGCTGGTGGCGCGCGTGCGCGTGCTCTTCCGCCGCCGCGCCCTCGGCAAGGAGCCCAGCGCCCCAGCGCAGGTTCTGGTGGCAGGCGACCTCACGCTCGACCTCGACCGCTTCGAGGCGGCGTGGAAGGGTAACCCTCTGCCGCTCACCGTCACGGAGTTCCGCATCCTCCACGCGCTCGCCCGTCACCCCGGCCGCGTCAAGACCCGCCAGCAACTCGTCGCCGAGGGCTACCCAGAGGACACCTACGTCAGCGAGCGCACCGTCGACACCCACGTCAAGCGGCTGCGCAAAAAGCTCGTCACCGCCGACGCGGAGTTCGACGCGCTGGAGACGGTGTACGGGCTGGGTTACAAGTGGCGCTGAGTGCGAGCCGACTGGCCGTAGGGCCGATCAACCCGCGAGCGGCAGGGTGACCTCGAACTCGGCGCCGCCCTCGTCGCGATTCGTTCCCGAGACGGAACCGCCGTAGCCTTCGACGATCGCCTTGACGATCGCCAGCCCTAGCCCAGTGTGGGGCTTGCCGTCGCCGGTGCCGGGCGGGCGGTAGCTGAAGAAGCGCGACCACACCTTCTGCAAGTGCTGCTCGGGGATGCCGGGGCCACGGTCGCGGACGTTGATGCGCGCACGAGTCGCGCCGCGGGTCAGGCGCACGGTCACGGCGGTCCCTTCCGGCGCGAACGAGCTGGCGTTGTCGAGGAGGTTCTCCACCACTTGTGCCAAGCGCTCCGGCGCCGCCCGCACCGGGATCGAGTCGCCGTTCAAGTCGAGCTCGATGGCCACGCCCGGCGGCACTCGCCGCCGCGCGCCCTCGACCAGCGGCGGCAGCAGCGTCTCGAGTTGCACCACCGGACGCGCTTCGCCTTCGACCTGGGCGTCGAGGCGGGCCATCTCGCGCACTTCCTTGAGCAGGTGCTCGAGGCGCGCCACCTCGCGCTGCACGAGGTCGAGCAGCTCGCGGCGCTGCTCGGGCTCTTCGACGTCCTCGAGCATCTCGGCGGCGCCGCGGATCGAGGCGAGTGGGTTCTTGAGCTCGTGCGAGACGTCGCCGGCAAAGGCCTCGACGAACGCCAAGTGCTCGCCGAGGCGGCGCGACAGCAGCTCGAGAGCGCGCGCGAGGTCGCCGATCTCGTCGGTGCGCCGCGAGCCGCCGAAGGTGCCGCCTCCCTTCCTGTCGAGCTTGAGGCGGCCGCGGTTGTCGATCAGCGCCAGCGCCTCGCCGCGTAGGCGCCGCAGCGGCCGCACGATGGTCGTCGAGGTGACGATCGTCAGCAGCACCGCCACCAGCAATGAGGCAAGCACCACCTTGAAGACGGCGAGCCGCACCTCGTAGAGGTCGGCGAGAATGCGCAGGGTCGTCCCCGACACCAGCACCGCCCCCACCACCTGGCGGCCCGAGCGCACCGGGATGGCGCTGTAGAGCGTCACCGAGCGCTGGCCGGGGCTGATCAGCGTCGAGGCGCCGTACTTCCCCGACAGCGCGCTGCGCACGGGCGGGATGGTGAGCGGCTGGTCGGCCGGGAACGGCTCCACCACCGCGGTCGCCGTCTCGGGCGGACCGAGGACGCGGCGGGCGAGCCCGTAGAGGCCCGAGCCGATGCGGTAGAGCGCGTTGCCGCGCGAGTCCTCGGCGTCACGGCGCACGTCACCGGCGGGCCGTGAGGCGCGGACCCGGCTGAGGCTCACGTATGCATCTTCCGGCGGCGGCGGTTCGGCAAGCTGCGGTCCGAGCGTGCTGCTGTCCGCGATCACCCACCCGTCGCGGTCGATGACGCGCAAGCGCGCGTTGAGGCGCCGCTCGAGACGCTTGAGGATCGTCGTCGCCTCCACCGGGTCGATGGCGCCGTGCTCGCCGAGCGTAGCGGCGAGGATGCGGCCCTGCTGCACCATCGACACTTCGAGCGCGGAGAGCAGCTGGCGCTCGTAGACGTCGAGGTAGAGCAACCCCGCGGCGGGCAGGAACACCAGCAGCAGGTTGAAGGCGAGCACCCGGTAGGAGATGCGCGAGACGAAGCGGCGGAGTCGCCGACCGAAGCGGCGGAGGCGGGAGAGTGAACGTGACGGAGGCACCGTGCGGCTCCGCGGCATCGAGATCGCTTCGTCGCTGCGCTCCTCGCGATGACGGCCGATCGTCATCGCGAGCATCTGTCAAACACAGCGAAGCGATCTCGATTTTCGCCGCTACCCGTTCGCCTTGAGCTCGGCCAGGATCATGCGGATCTGCTGCTCCGGGTCGTCCATCAGCGCCACGCTGCCGGCGCCGCGGTGGCCGCCGCCGCCGTAGCGCGCCGCCAGCTCGCCAACG
Organism: Thermoanaerobaculia bacterium; assembly: GCA_035607145.1. Classification (GTDB taxonomy): domain Bacteria; phylum Acidobacteriota; class Thermoanaerobaculia; order Multivoradales; family JAIOJS01; genus DASYQD01. The sequence goes on along the minus strand of DATNCU010000708.1, from coordinate 3,202 downwards.
TTGGTCTTGCAGCTGCGGTTGAAGATGCTGTGGCCGAGCACCAGCATCGGGTGCTGGCGGTTCGGCCCCCAGTGCAACCGCACCGAGACGTTGGCGCGCGGGAACATGGCGTAGACGAGGAAACGGTTGCCCACCGGGATGCGCTCGAGCGGGCGGAAGTCAGTGAGCACGACGTTGCCTTCCATGTGGCTGAAGATGCGCAGCGTCTCCTGGAACTCGGCGTCGGCGTCGTCCATCGCCTGGCAGCGGCGCGCCACCTCGGGGTGGGCAAGCACCTCCTCGACGGTCGCCTGCTTGACCAGCATCTCGAGCAGCTGCAGAAAGTAGCTCTCGAACGAGCCCAGCCCCGTGCGGCCGTCGATGGTGAAGCCGAGCTTGATCCACCCCTGGGGCGCCATCACGTCCTGGGGCGTCAGGTTCGCCGAGTCGAGGCGGTCGGTCTCGCGCACCAGCTCGGCGTAGTGCGGCATCGCCGCCTCGCCGCCGTAGTACTCGTAGACCAGCCGCGCGGCCGACGGCGCCTCGCCGAAAGCGCCGCGGAAGTTGGGCGGCGGCGCGGCCGGCGTGGCGGTGTGCATGTGGTGGTCGAACCACAGCCCGCAGCGCGGGTCGTACGGCAAGTTCGCGAGGATGTCGTCGGGGCCGACCTCGAAGTTGCCCTCGGTGATGTCCTGCGGGTGGATGAGCTTGAGGGCGTCGACCTCCTCGTTGAACGAGATGAGGACGGCGCAGGTGAGGCCGTCGAGGTCGCCGCGGGTGACGAGTCGCACCGGTAATCTCCGTCGAGAGCGCGGAGTCTAGCAGCGCGGATAGAGTGACGACGGTGAGCGTTTCCACTGCCCGTCTGCGGCGCTCCGACGCCGCCGAGGCCGACCGCAGCGAGCTGCCGGGTGGGGCCGGCGGAGAGCGGGAGCGGTTCGAGGCGCTGTTGGCGGAGGTGCGACGCGAGCCCGCGGCGTTTGGTGGTGCGGCGGCGATGGCGGTGAGCGCCGGCCTGTCGACGGCGAAGCTCCGGCGCGGCTTCCTCGAGCACTTCCACACCACCCCGGAGGCGGCGCTCGTCGCCGCGCGGGTTGGCCGCGCAGAGGAGCTGCTGGCGCGCGGCAAGTCGGTGGCGGATGCTGCGGACGCTGCCGGTTTCGCAACGGTCGAGGAGTTCCACGAGGCATTCATTCGCGCCACCGGCATGACGCCGGACGCGTTCCGCAAGCTCGGCCGCACTCCCGAGTTCGTGCTGGCGCTGCCGCGCGACTTCCTCCCCGGTCCGACGCTACGCAGCTGGGGCCGCGACCCGGGGAGTCTCACCGAGCGCGTCGAAGGCCACCGCATTCTGCGCACGCTGCGCACCGCTGCGGGCGCGGCGCTGGTCGAGATCGAGATCGCCGACGGCGCCGCCCGCTGCCGCGTCGAAGCGGAGCGCCCAATCGACCCCGCCACCGTGCGCGCCGCCCACCGCGTCGCCCGGCGCACGCTGGGGCTCGTCGACGGCCACGGCGGCGCGGTGGCGGTGGGTCTCTTCGAGCGTCGGCTGCTGCGCGACCGCTCGACGGCGCCACTCGTCGCCAGCCGCCGCGGCCTGCGCATCCCACTCACCGCCGACCCGTTCGAGGCGCTCACCTGGGCGGTGCTCGGCCAGCAGGTCAACCTGGCCTTCGCCTTCACCCTGCGCCGCAACCTGCTGTCGCTCGTCGGCGCGCCCGCGCCGCGCGGCCTGCGCGCGCACGCCACGGCCGCCGAGGTGGCGCGGCTCGACCCCGCCGACTTGGTGCGGCGGCAGCTGTCGCGCAGCAAGGCGCAGTACCTCGTCAAGCTCGCGCGCGGCGTCGAGAGCGGCGAGCTGCCGCTCGCGGACCTGCACGGTGCCGCCGCGAGCCGCATCGAAGAGACGCTGCTCGCCCGCCGCGGCGTCGGCCCGTGGACTGCTGCCTACGTCATGCTGCGCGGCTACGGCCTCGCCGACTGCGTGCCGGTGGGCGACGCCGGCCTGACGCTGGCGCTGCAGCGCTTCCACCGTCTCGACGCGCGGCCCGACGCCGCGCGCACGCGCGAGCTGATGGCGCCTTACGCGCCGTTCCGCAGCTTCGCCACCTTCCACTTCTGGAACAGCCTCGGAGATTCACCGCCATGAGGATCGCGTCATCGTCGAAGCGCGACCGTGGAGCCATCGCCGTCGAGCAGATCGACACCCCGATCGGTCCGCTGACCGCGGCGGTGGACGAGCGCGGCCGGCTGGTCAGCCTGGAGTTCTCCGGCCGCAGCAAGGTGCTGGCGAGCGAAGGCGAACCGGACGAGCGCGCCCGCACCGGCCTCGCCCGCGTCGCGGCGCAGCTGCACGAGTACTTCGCCGGCAAGCGCCGCAAGTTCACCTTCCCGCTGGCACCGCGCGGCACCGAGTTCCAGCAGCGGGTCTGGGAGGAGCTCCTCCGCATCCCCTACGGCGCCACGATGAGCTACGGCGAGCTCGCGGCGCGGGTTGGGAACCCGGCGGCGCAACGCGCGGTGGCGCGCGCCAACGCCACCAATCCGATCGCCGTCGTCGTCCCCTGCCACCGCGTCATCGGCGCCGACGGCACCCTGACCGGCTACGGCGGCGGGCTCGACAAGAAGCGGCAGCTGCTCGAGCTCGAAGGCGCGCTGCTGCCGACGCCGTTGCCGTTCACCGCGCGGCAGTAGAGCCGGAGCAGAGAGCTACGGGTAGTAACCGCGGATCGTTCGCGCCGAGAGCCGCGACTCGGGAAGCTTGACGTCGACGACGCGGAACGAGCGCTCGCCGGCGTGGCTCGAGTAGTAGGCGAGCAGGTAGCGCGCCCGCATGTCGCGCTGGATCTCGGCGTAGACGCCGTCGAGCTGGCGCGTGCGGTCGACGTAGAAGCTGCGGCCACCGGTCTCTTCGGCGAGCTTGTCGAGCAGCGCACGGTCGATCACCGGCGCCTGGTTGCGCGACTCGGCGAGGCCGATGGTATAGAGCGTCACCGCTGAACGCCGCGCCAGCTCCATGACGTCGGCCGCCGTCGCGCGGCTGCGCTCGTCGATGCCGTCGGAGAGCAGCACCAGAACGCGCTGGCCGCGTACCTTCTGCAACTCCTCGAGCGCGAACACCAGGCTGTCGTAGAGGGCGGTGCCGCCGCGCGCCTCCAGCCCCTCGAGCCCGTTGGCGAGGAACGCCGGGTCGTGCGTGAAGCCGACGCGCACGCGCGGCGCG
>DATNCU010000669.1:0-5553 GCA_035607145.1 Thermoanaerobaculia bacterium | reverse complement strand
ACCTCGGCCAGGTGGGGATCGCCGCGAGGAGGTCTACGCCGCCTGCGAGCTGCTGCAAGCGCTGGGGCTGCGCTCCTTCGCGCCGGCGATCACCGCCTGCCCCGGTTGCGGCCGCACCACCTCGACCACTTTCCAAATGCTCGCCGAGCGGATCCAAGGGTATGTGAGAGACCGCATGCCCGACTGGAAGGTCCGCTATCCCGGCGTCGAGGAGCTGCGCCTCGCGGTCATGGGCTGCGTGGTCAACGGCCCCGGCGAGAGCAAGGCGGCGCACATCGGCATCTCTCTTCCCGGCACCGGTGAGGCGCCGCACTGCCCGGTCTTCGTCGACGGCCAGCCCTTCGCCAAGCTGCGCGGCACTTACGACGAGCTGGCGGAGCAGTTCCAGCGGCTGGTCGAGGACTATGTGGCGGTCAAGTGGGGCGGCGGTCAGGCGCCGGTGCCCGCCGCTGACGCAGCGCCCGCGTCCGAGCCGGCGACCGCCGGCCGCTGAGGAGCGTGATGGCCCGCCGAGCGATGCCTCGCGGCTCCGTTGCGCCGCTCGTCCTCGCCGCGCTGCTCTTCGCCGCGCCCGCGCTCGCCGCGGCCGCCGCGCCGGAAGCCAAGGCGACCGGCACCAGCAAGGAGAAGTCGGTGGCCGACCTCATCCAGGAAGGCCAGTCCCTCCACGACGCCGGCCGCTACGACGAGGCGATCGCCCGCTACCGCCAGGCGCTCGCCGTCGCCCCCGGCAGCGGGCTCGTGCTCTACGAGCTCGCCTTCAGCTACGCCGCGAACAAGGACTACGCCCACTGCCTCGAGGCGGCGCGTGAGGGTCTGCGTAACCCGGGCGACCACGGCGCACGGCTCTACAGCGTGCAGGGCGACTGCCTCGACGACTCCGGCCGCGGCGCCGAAGCGTTGGCCGCATACCGCGAAGGCCTCGGCAAGCATCCCCATGACGGTCACCTGCGCTACAACTACGCGGTCGCGCTCTGGCGGCAGAAGAAGGGCACCGAGGCGATCCCGGAGCTGGTGACCACGATCGGCGACGAGCCCGACTACGGGTCCCCCTACATGCTGCTCGGCGTGCTCGACCACGAGCAGAAGCTCGACATCCAGGCGCTCTTCGCCTTCCTGCGCTACTTGACGGTCGACCGTACCTCCGAGCGCTCGCAGCAGGCCGCGACCCTGGCGCTCGGTCTGTTCAAGGAGGGGATCAGGACGAAACCCGCGACCGGCGAGGACGAGAAGGAGAACATCGAGATCGTGCTCTCGCCCGACACCGTCGGGGCCGGCGGCGGCCTTTACTCCATGCTCGCGCTGTCACGCTCGCTGGCGGCGGCGTCCGCCCACCGCGGCGAGGGCACGACCGACGCCGACCGCATCGCCGACGCGCTGGCGAGCTTCCTCGCCATCGCCAGCGAGCTGTCGGTGGCTCCCGAGCACGCCGAGGCGACGCGGAGCGCCGAGTGGCGGCTGGTCACCGCCCCGCTGCTCGACCTGACCGAGCGCGATCTCGCGAATGCTTTCGGCCACCTGGTCGCCGAGCGCGCCAAGATCCCCGGTGGCAGCGAGTGGGTGCAGAAGAACGGCGCGGCGATGCGGCAGCTCGACGCTGCCTTCGCTCCCGCGGCGGCCGCCGTGCCCTGACCGCGCGGCCTCAGAGCACGCGCGCCTTGACCACCAGCGTCGGATCGCCCTGCTGCTGGCGCTCGAACTTGAGCATGTCGTAGTAGCCGCAGCGGGCGGCGAGCGGGTACTCCTTGCAGACGCCGGGGCGGTGGTCGTAGACGGTGCAGCGGCGCGTCGTGAGGTCGAGGAAGGTGCAGGCGGTGCCGAAGATGGGGTCCTTCTGGTGACGCAGGATGACCTCGCCCGGCTCCTCGCCCTTCTCGGTGAAGCGGCGACGAATCGTCTCCGGCAGCAGACCGAAGTGCTTGCCGAGCCGCACCAGGTCGCGCGGCTCGACCGCGATGCGCGCGTAGGTGCAGCAGTAGGCGGGGCAGCGCGTGCAGTTGTAATTGGCCGGTTTGCTCAACGACGAAGCACCTTGGTTGGTGCGGCAGGCACGTCCGATGCCATCGCCGCGGGATCCTCAGCGGTCACCGGCACCGCACCGCCACTCTTCTCGCACACCGTCGCGAGCGCCGCGAGGCCGCGCTCGAGATCGCGGCCCATCGACTCCTCGATCACCGGCAGCGACAGCCGGCCCAACAGCGTGCGGCCGAGCGTGCCGCGGTCGGTCCAAACGACCCGCGTGCGGCCGCCCGGCAGCGGCTCGAGCAGGAGAGTATCGCGAGCGCGGATCTTGCCGCGCTGAAAGGCCATGGTGAAGGCGAGCCGGCGCGGGGGCACGCTTTCGACGATGCGCAGCGTGCCGTCGCCGGTGGCCTCGCTGTTCCACGACACCTCGGCGCCCTTGCCGCGCGGCGGACCGGAGTAGCGGAAGACGAGGCCGGGGTAGGCGTCCTCGCGCCACGGCGACCAGTCGCGCCAGGCGCGCAGGTCGTCGAGCTGTGCGAAGACGCGCGCGGGCGGCGCCGCGACGTCGCGCCGGCGCTCCACCTCCCAGCGCGAGGGCAGCACGAAGAGCACGCCGAGGAAGACGAAGGCGCCGAGGCCGAGCAGCAGCCAGACTAGACGCAGATACCGATTCACTGGCGAAGGCCGCGGCCGGCTACCACATCCCCAGCTGCAGCTTCGCCGCCTCGGTCATCATGTTGGGGTTCCACGGCGGGTCGAAGACCACCTCGACCTCAGCGGTGGCGATCCCCGGCAGCCCCTCGAGCTTGCGCTTGACGTCGTCGGCGAGCACCTGTCCCATGCCGCAGCCGGGAGCGGTGAGGGTCATCTTCACCTGCGCCTGCCGCTGCCCGGACTCGTCGGCATCGGAGACGGTGCAGTCGTAGATCAGCCCGAGGTCGACGACGTTGACCGGGATCTCGGGGTCGAAGCAGGTGCGCAGCTGCCCCCAGACTTGCTCCTCGAGCGTGCCCGCCTCGCTCTCGGCCGGAGCCGCCGGCGCCTCCTTGCCGATGACGTCGGCATCGCTCGCGTCGAGGCGCACCATCTGGCCGCGCGGTGTCACCAGCGTGTAGGTGTCGCCGAGCGCCTGCGCGATGCGCACCGAGGTGCCGGCGGGCAGCACCATCGGCGTGCCGTCGGGGATCTGGATGACGCGCGTCTCGCGCTGCGTGGTGACCTGTTCGGTGCCGTACATCTGGATGTCGTTCTGAATGTCGTTCTGAATGTCGCCGCGTCGATGGTACCAGGGGCGAGTGGTACCGTTGCGCGCCGATGCCGCCGGTGCTCCTCGCCCGACTCGCCGACATTCCCGAAGGAGGGATGATCGGCCGCGTCCACGGCATCCACGAGATCGCGCTGGCGCGCGTGCGCGGCGAGGTGTTCGCGATCGACGACGTCTGCACGCACGCGGGCGCCAACCTGCACGAGGGCGAGCTCGGCCGCGAAGGCGATTACTGCGTCACCTGCCCCTGGCATGAGGCGCACTTCGACTTCCGCACCGGTAAGGTGGAGCAGGACACGCCGTGGGCGGTGGACACTCGCACCTATCCCGTCGAGCTGCGCGGCGACGAGGTGTGGGTGGATTTGCCTTAGCGGATGTAGCCGAGCGAGTAGAGCTTCTCGAGCTCCTGGCGGCGCCGCTCGGCGTCGGCCGGGGCGACAGTGCGCGGCGGCGGCAGGCCGTCCCAGCTGCTCACCCGAATCTCCGGATGCGCCTTGACGTAAGCCGGGTCGAGCGCGGCGGTGAGCACGCGGCCGTCGGCGTCGTCGGGCACCGGGATGCCGAGCAGGTAGAGCAGGGTCGGGTAGACGTCGAGCACCGCGGCGTCGGCGGGCAGATCGGCGTGGTGCACCGGCCCGCCGTGCAGCAGCAGGATGCCGGGCGGGCCGTGGCGGTGCTGGGTGTCCATGCTGTGGAAGATGGTCGGGCTGTGGCCGTGGTCGGAGACCAGCACCAGCACGGTGTCGGGACCGAGCTGCTTCCGCAGGCGGTCGAGGAAACCATCGAGCTGGCGGTAGAAGGCCGCCACCTCGTCGTGCTTTGCGGCGGTCCGCGCGTCGACGCCGAAGAAGCGGTCGGGCTCGTGGAACCGCCAGAACTCGTGCTGCACGGCGTCGGGCTCGTGCGCGTACATCGTCAGCAGGTCCGGCTGGCCGCGACGCGCGACGAGGTCGGCGAGCACCGAGCTCTGCCAGGTGAAATCAGGTCGGTCGAGGAACCGTCCTTCCTCGGCCAAGAGGCCCGGCGGCCAGGCCAGCAGGGCCGCGTCCGCAGGCATCACCGCGCGCTTCTCGGACTTGGCCTGCTGCCAGGTGCCGTCGCTGCCGTAGGCGAGGAAGAAGCTCTGCGGGTCACCGAGCAGCGGCGCCGGGTAGGAGTAGTAATAGCCGTCGACGACGCCCACCGAGCGCCGCGCGGCGTGAGCGACTTCCCAGACGAGCGGCGCCGCCACGCGCGAGCGGTCGATCGGCTGCACGCGCGCGAGGCCGAGCCGCTGCAGCCGCAGCGCCAGCTCCTTGAAGAAGGTGCGGTGCACCGGGTAGTCGCCGAAGTAGTCGTCGTCCATGCCGGCGAGGTGGATGGCGTAGAAGTCGAGCACGCCGTGCACGGCGGGCTTGCGGCCGCTGTAGATCGACGCCCAGATCACGGCAGAGTTGGAGTCGTGGAACGAAGCGAGCGGGCCCCAGCTTCCCTCCGCCATCAGCTGTTTCAGCGTGGGCAGCTCGCCGCGCTCGACCATCGGCACAATGACGCGCCAGTCGGCGCCGTCGACGCCGACGACGGCGACGCGGTGGCCCGAGGGGGCGCCGAAGGTCGCGGGCAGCGGCGGCTTCTCGCGTTGCGGCGAGGGGTGCGCGAGGACCAGTACGAGCTGCGCAGTGACGACCAGCAGCGCGAGGGTCGCGAGCAACGCGAGGGTGCGACGCCGGCGCGCGGCGGCCGCGGCGAGCGCCACCAGCACCCAACCCGCGGCGGCGGTCGCGGCGAGCACGATCGCGCTGCGCAGCACGAGGTAGCCGAGCATCGGCCAAGCGGTCGCGATCCAGCTCGGCGCCTCGTCGTAAGTGAAGCCGTAGCTCGCGGCGAAGAGCCAGAAGACGCCGTGGAACACGGTGGTGGCGAGCCAGAGGTCGCGCCGAACGGCATGGGCAGTTACGTCGTCAGCGATCGCATCGGGAGCGTTCGTGCCGCGCGCGCCGCGCAGTCGCCGCACGATCCGTAACAGCGCCATCACCGCGCCCGCCGCAACCGCCGCGCCGGCGCCGTAAATCAGCACGCACCACCCGAGCAGCACTAGCGCATCCCAGGCGCCGATCGTGTTGTGCCGCGCGTGCAGCAGCGCGATGGCACCGCCGTAGAGCAGGGCGCCCTGCGCGCCGCCGAGGGCGACCGCACGCAGCGTCGGGCGCAGCACCGCGGGCCGCTGCGCGGCTCTCGTCGCAGCGGCGGGCGAGTCGCCACCCTCCGCGGGCGTCGTCGGCGCCTCGCGCGCGGCGAGACCGGAGGCGGGCATCCGGGCTGTATAGCACACGCTCCACGGCGCT
>DATNCU010000667.1:0-2352 GCA_035607145.1 Thermoanaerobaculia bacterium | reverse complement strand
GAGGTCGATGAGCCCCTCGCGCACCAGCGGCGCCGGCTGGCCGATCTCGGTGCAGCGGGCGACGAGGCGCACCTCGCGCAGCGGGTCCTCGTCGGCGGCCGGGCGGATGCGGTGGAGGAGATAGACGAAGTTGCGCTGCAGCCAGGCGACGTGCGCGGCGTTGCCGGCGTCGGCGAAGGACGCTTCGAGGCGGTCGAGGGCGTGCTGGCGCGCCGGCAGCCCGTGCGCTTCGAGGAGCGCCAGCCAGAGCCGCCGCTTCGCGCGGTCCGGCTCGTTGTCGAGCATCCGCAGCAGCCCTTCGGGAGTCAGCGCCGGGTAGAAGTTGAGCAGCCGCCGCAGCAGCGGCAGGTTGGCCGCCTGCTGCGTCTGCGCCATGAGCTGCGCCGCGTCGAGCTCCTCGTGGGCGGTGCCCAGCATGAGGTCGGCGCTCGTCTTCTCGACCTTGCCCTCGGCGAGCACCCGCCGCGCCACTTCCAGCACCTGCACGGCGCGCGGCAGCGAGCGGTCGTTGAACTGCTTGGCGACGGTGGAGAGCAGCTCGCGGAAGTAGGCCGCCGCCCGCGCCGGGTCGGCGGCGAGGTCGACGATGCGCTGCATCGCCTGCACGGGAGCGCTGTCGTGCGCCGGCGCTTCTGCCACCGCCCAGTTGGGGAGGCCCTGGCTGAGCGTGGTGAAGAGCTCGGACAGCCGCACGTTGTTCATCAGCCCGAGGCGGGAGAGGCTCGCCAGGTGCTGCTCGAGCTCGGTCTGCGTGGTGGCGCTCTGCGCCGCCGCGGCAAGCAGCTGCGGCGCCTGCTCGGTGAGCGCGGCGCGGCGGGCCTCGTCGCCGCCGCCGATGCGCCCGCCGGCGGCGTCGAGGCGCGACAGCAGCAGCGAGAAGTGCCGCAGGTTGGTGGCCACTTCGGCCGAGAGCTGCGTCGAGGCGGACGCGGCCCCCGCCCCGCCCGGCACCGGCGCCGAACCGGTGGGCGGCCGGTAGAGCACCTGGACCTGCGTGGGCAGGGTGCTCTCGGCCTCGGAGGCCTGCAACAGGAAGGTGCGCAGGGCCTCCTGCTCGACGGGCGGCGCCTGCGCCACGAGCACGCCGATCACCCCTTCGAGGTAGCTCTGCAGCGCCTGCGGGTCGACCAGCTTGAGGCGGGCGAGCAGCTGGAACTTCTTGACGGCGTGAAAGAGGAAGTCGACGGTGGTGACGTGGGTGCCCGGCGCCCGCAGCTGCCCATTGACCCAGGCGCGCACCACCTCGGCCCCCAATTCAGGAGCATGTGCGAGCAGCACACGAGCCGAATCGAGGACGAGGAGCGGGGGCAGCTGGTCGGAGAGGTACGCCTGCAGCTCGTCGACGGCTTCGCGGAGCTCGCCGGAGAGGGCGCCTTCCGGCATGGCGCGGGGCACCTTAGCACGGAGGGCGCGGGCCCTAGAATCCCGCAAATGGTTGCAAGCGATGGCTGACCGGGCGATGGACCGTCAGATGGACAACCGTCTCCGCGTGCTGATCGTCGACGACCAGCCGGCGGTGGCGCGGGCGCTCTCGGTGCTGCTCGACATCCACGACATCCCCAACGTGGTGGCGGCGACGCCGGAGGAGGCGCTGGCGGTGGCGGAAGGGGAGGTGCTCGGCGCCGTCCTCCAGGACATGAACTTCGTTCCCAACGAGACCTCCGGCCGCGCCGGGGTCGACCTCTTCCGCCGCCTGCGGGATCACGACCCCGGCGTTCCCATCTTCCTGCTCACGGCGTGGGCGTCGCTCGAGACCGCCGTCGAGCTGGTGCGCGAGGGCGCCGTCGACTACGTGCAGAAGCCGTGGGACGACGCCAAGCTGGTGGCGACGCTGCAGGCGCTGCTGCGTACCCGCGCCGCCGCGGTGGTGGACGAGCGCCACCGCGGCGAGCTCTCGGCGGCGCGCGCCACCCTCGCCCGCGAGCACGACCTGCGCGGCCTCGTCTACGCGAGCCTGGCGCTGCACCGCGCGGTGGCGCTCGCCATCCAGGTGGCGCCGTCGGACGCGCCGGTGCTGCTCACCGGCCCCTCGGGCGCCGGCAAGGAGCGCGTCGCCGAGATCATCCAGGCCAACTCGCGGCGGCGCGGCGCGCCCTTCGTGCGCGTCAACGTCGGCGCCATCCCCGCCGAGCTGATGGAGGCGGAGCTGTTCGGCGCCGAGGCGGGCGCCTACACGGGGCTCAAGGCGCGGCGCATCGGCCATTTCGAAGCGGCCGACGGCGGCACCCTGTTCCTCGATGAGATCGACTCGCTGCCGCTCGCGGGCCAGGTGAAGCTGCTGCGCGTGCTGCAGGGCGGCGAGCTGCTGCGGCTGGGCAGCAGCCGCGCGCAGCACGTCGACGTGCGCGTGCT
>DATNCU010000659.1:0-7190 GCA_035607145.1 Thermoanaerobaculia bacterium | reverse complement strand
CTTCGCTCGCCGTGCCCGGTTCCTCGACGCTCGGCGGGTCGTACTGCGCCAGCACCTCCGCGGGCTTGCCGTCCCCGATCAACTGCCCTTCGGAGAGCCACAGACAGCGGCTGCACTCCCGGATCAGCAGCTCGCCCACGTGCGACACCATCAGCACCGTGGCGCCGCTCGCCAGCACCTCCCGCACGCGGACGTGGCACTTCTGCTGGAAGGCGGCGTCGCCCACTACCAGTACCTCGTCGAGGATCAGCACCTCGGGGTCCCACGCGGTGGCGATGGCGAAGCCCAGGCGCGCCGCCATCCCCGACGAGTAGTTGCGCAGCGGCACGTCGATGAACTCGCCGAGCTCGGCGAAGTCGACGATCGAGTCGAACCGCTCCCGCACCTCGCGGCGGCTGTGCCCCAGCAGCAACGCGTTCAGCATCACGTTCTCGCGCCCGGTCAGCTCGAAGTCGAAGCCGGTGCCCAGCTCGAGCAGCGGCGACACGCGGCCGTTCACCTGCGCGCGCCCGCGCGTCGGCTTGAGGATGCCCGAGATCACCTTGAGCAGCGTGCTCTTGCCGGCGCCGTTGCGGCCGACGATCCCCACCACCTCGCCCTGCGCGATCGAGAAGCTCACCTCGCTCAGCGCCCACAGCTCCTGGTAGACGAGCGCGCCGCGCAGCATGTGGATGGCGTACTCCTTGAGCGACGGGATGCGCTGCTTGGCGAGCCGGTAGCGCAGCGAGACGTCGTCGAGCTGGATGATCGGAGCCATAGAACGTGCGCTCAGACGTAGAACGGGATGCGGTCGGTGGAGCGGCGGAAGCTCCACACGCCGAGCAGGAAAACGATTATCGCCACCGAGGTCGCGACGATGAGGTGCGGCAATGGCGGCACCTTGCTGTAGAAGATCGGGTCGCGGAACACCTCGAGGATCGAGCGCACCGGGTTGTAGCGCACGAACCAGCGGAAGCGGTCGGGCACGATGCTCATCGGGTAGAAAATCGGCGTCGCGTACATGGCGAGCATCATCAGCACGCCGACGACCTCGACAACGTCGTAGAAGAACACCGCGAGCGGCGACAGCAAGAGACCGGCGCCGAGCGTGAACAGCGTGGCGATGGCGATCGACACCGGCAGGAAGAGCAAGGACGGCGTCAGCGGGTGGCCGGTGAGCACCAGCACGATGAAGAGCGGGATCATCGCCAGCAGCAGGTTGACGACGCCTGCCGCCACCGTCGCCAGCGGGAACACCGCCTGCGGCACCGGCAGCTTCTTGAGCAGGCCGGCGTTGCCGCGCAGGCTGTTCATCGAGCTGATGATGCTCTGCGAGAAGAAGTTCCAGAACAGCACGCCGGCGAGCACGTAGACCGGGTAGTTGGCGAGCTGGAAGCGGAACATGGTGGAAAAGACCACGTGCAGCACCACCATGGTGAGCATCGGCTGCAGCATGGTCCACACGAAGCCGATGGTGGAGCGCTTGTAGCGCACGGTCAGCTCGCGGACCACGAGGGTCGCTACGAGGTCGCGGTAAGCGAAGAGGCGGCGCAAGGTGGGAGTCTTGTGAGTCCGTTGCGGTGAGGCGATGCCGGGGCGCGCGAGGGCCGAGCAGGGGGTTGTACTACGTTCGGCCCTCGCCGGGCAAGCCGGCGGCGGTGGTGGAGGCGTCGGCGGCGGCCGCGGTGTGGCGTGCTGCGAGCGCGGCGGCGCGCAAGGCGTGGCGCTGCCGCCGTGCATGATCGCGCACTTTGTGGCCGCGTAGCGTGTCCAACGCGAGTAGGCCGCGCTGCACCATGCCGCCCCAGCGCAGCCAGCGCGCGGTGCGACGCGCAGCGGGCGGACCGCCGTTCTTCGCCGCCCAGCGCACGAGGTCTGACCACAGGCGCGCGGCGTCGTGGCGAGCCACTGTCGCCGGCGCTTGCGAGGTGCCTTCGGCGCCCGCGGCGGCGAGCTGGCCCACGGTGGCGCCGTGGTGGTGCACGACGCGGCTTGCCGGCACTACCGCCACGCGCCAGCCGCTCGCGCGGGCGCGCAGGCAGAGATCGAGGTCCTGCGCGTAAAGCTCGAAGCGCAGATCGAAGCCGCCGAGCTCCAGCCACAGTGACCTCCGCACCGCGAGCGCCGCGCCGGTGACCCACTCGACCTCACCACCGGCGTGTCCGGAGACCGGCCGTCGCCGCCGCCACCCGCGCACGCCGCCGAGCCGGTGCGCGAGGCCGCTGCCGAGCGCGAAGAGCCAAAGCCTCGTCGGCGCGCGGCCGCCGCTCCACTGCGGGGTGCCGTCGGGGTAGACGAGCGAGGCGCCCGCGACGCCGAGCCGCGCGTCGTCGCGGAACGCAGCGAGCAGCGCGCCGAGCGCATCGGCGGCCGGCTCGGTGTCGCTGTTGAGCAGCAGCAGCAGGTCGCCCGTTGTCTTCGCGGCACCGGCGTTGGCCGCCGCCGTGAAGCCTCGCGAGCGCTCGTGACGCAGCAATTGCACGGCGGAGTACGATGCGGCGACCTCGGCGGCCGTGCCGTCACTGCTGCCGTCGTCGACGACGATGATCTCGTTCGGCGGCGGCTGCGCGGCGGCGAGCGCGGCGAGGCAGGCGAGGGTCAGCTCGCGGGTGTCGTGGGTGGGAATGACCACCGAGAGCGCGAAGGGCGGCGTGCCGGCGGCTGCCGGGGCGGGCCCGGGCGCTGAGGCCGGCGGGCTCTCGGGGCTCATTCAGCGCGACCGTATCACCGGCTACAGAGGCATCGCGGGCGAGCGGGCGGATAGTGTCGGCGTGACGATGTCTGCGGCAGGCAACAGCGCGAGACGATGACGCGAAAGGGCAGGACTAGCTCGGCTGGTGGCGCGCGAAAGGGTGCCGGTTCGCGGCCGTCCGGAGGGAAGTCAAAGGCCAGAGCCGCTTCACCCTCTTCCGCTGCACCGGGTACCGCCGGATCGCGGCGCGGCGGCGCCGCACGGCTCGACCCGCGACGCTGGGGCCAGTGGCTGGCCATTGCCACCGTCGTCGTGCCGCCCTTCGTCGTCGTACCGGTCGCGCTCGACTCCTTCCGCCTGCCGCAGCGCCTGATCGCAGAGCTCCTCGCACTCGCCTCGCTCGTCGCGCTCGCGCTGGCGCCGCCGCGCCCGTCGGCTCCCGCGCTGCTGCGGTCGCCGGCGCTGCGCGCGGTGGCGCCGCTGCTTCTCGTCGCTGTTGCTAGCCTCGCCACGACCGCGCACGGTGCGCACGTGCGCGACGCGCTCGCCGACCTCGCGATCGGCGCGGTGGTGCTCGTCGGCTGGTCGCTGGTGCTCGAGCCCACGGCGCTGCGCCGGCTCCTCGACGCTGCGCTGGTGCCGGCTGCCGTGCTCGCCCTGCTCGGCATCCTCCAGCTGCACCACCTCTACTACCCCTTGGCGTTCGCGGAGTCGCTCAGCGGCGAGCGGCTGGCGGTCACCTCGCTCTCCGGCAACCCCGGTGATCTCGCGGCGCTGCTCGTCCTCCCCTGTCTGATCGCGCAGGCGGGGCTGCCTGGGGCGCGCGGATGGCGGCTCGGTTGGCGGCTGCTCGCGCTCGCGCTCTGTGCTTACGCCCTCGCCGGGACGCAGACGCTGACCTCTCTGCTGGCGGCGCTGGGCGGCAGCGTCGTGCTGTGGGCGGCGCTGCTGCCGCGCCGGCGCCTCATCGTCGGCGCCATCGCGACGCTGGTGGCGGCGGTGCTGCTGGTAGCGCTGGTGCGGCCGCTGCGCGAGCGCGTCGAGTCGCTGCGGCAGATGGTCGCTGACGGCACCGGCCTCAACGAAGCGCTCACCGGCCGGCTCGACGCCTGGCGCGTGGCCGTGCGGCTGCTCGAGGACCACCCACTCGCCGGCGTCGGCCTCGGCGCCTATCGCGCGGAGTTCGGCGCCGCCAAGATCCGCCTGCTCGCCGCGGGCGTACCGTTCTACGCCGGGCACATCAACCCCAGCTTCTCCAACGCGCACGACGAATACCTCGAGGTCGGCGCCGACCTCGGCTGGCCGGGCGTGGCGGCGATCATCTGGGGCTTGGCGATGGTGCTGCACGCGGCGTGGCGGGCGCGGCGGCGCCTCACCCAAGCCGAGCGGGGGCTCGCGTGGGGCGGCTTGGTGGGCCTAGCGTTGCTGGCGCTGGGTTACTTCCCATTCCGCCTCGGGCCGGTCGCGTTCGTCGCCATCGCGTGGCTCGCGTGGCTCTTCGCCAACGCGGACGAGAGCGAGGAAGATGGCAGTGGAGCGGGCACCGAGCGACATCTCGCGCTCGCGGCCATCCTCGCCGTGGCGCTGCTCGCCCAAGGCCTCCGCGCCTGGTACCGCCTGGAGTCGAGCGCCCTCGTGCGTGCCGTTCAGCACGAGATGGCGACCCTCGGCGGCGCGCGCGCGCCGGGTCTCACGCTGCGGATCAGCGAAGCCGCTCTCGTGCGCGCGCAAGATCGCGATCCCGCGGCCATCGAGCCGCTCGCCTTCCACGCCGACCTGCTGCTCGTCGCCGGCCGCCTCGCCGACGCCGGGCGCGCCTACGAGCGCGCCGCACGCCACGAGCTGCGGCCCGAGGTGCTGCTCCACTGGGGCCTGGCGTTGTGGAAGGAGGGGCGCACCGACGAGGCGCTGGTGCAGCTGCGCCGCGGCATGGCGCTGGGGCCGCGAATGGGGACCAAGCTGCCGCCAGAGGCGGCGTCGCTGGTCGACCGCACGCCGCTGCTGCCGATCCCGCCGCTCATCCCACCGGCGCCCGCTCGCGGCTCTAGACCCCCCGCGAGCTGATCACGGTGCGCACCGTGCGCACCAGGATCGAGAGGTCCAGCCACAAGCTCCAGTTCGCCGAATAGGCGAGGTCGTAGCGCAGCTTGTTCTCCGGCGTCGAGTCGTAATCGCCGTTGACCTGCGCGAGGCCGGTGAGCCCCGGCCGCAGCGAGAAGCGCTCGGCATAGCCCGGCACGCGCTCGAGGTAGGCACGCACGAACCCGGGCCGCTCGGGTCGCGGGCCCACCAGGCTCATCGAGCCGCCGAGCACGTTCAGCAGCTGCGGCAGCTCGTCGAGCCGTGTGCGCCGCATGAAGGCGCCCATCGGCGTGAGCCGTGGATCGCCCGGCGTGGCGAGGATCTCCTCCCCCTGCTCGGCGCCGAGCCGCATAGTGCGGAACTTGAGCAACGTGAACGGCGCCTGGCCGCGGCCGACGCGCGTCTGGCGGTAGAGCACGGAGCCCGGCGAGGTGAGACGCACGAGTATTGCTGTCGCCAGCATTACCGGCGCGGCGAGCACCAGCAGCGCGGATGCGCCGACGACGTCGATCAGCCGCTTGAGCGGCCGGTGGATGCGCCACTCGCTGGCGCCGATCACCTCGATCAACGGCAAGTCGCTCACCCAGCGGTAGCGCATGCGGCCGATGAGGCTCTCGAACGGGCCCGGCAGCAGCAGCACCGCGGTGTGCGCCGGGCGCTCGCCGGCGAGCAGGTCGAGCAGGCGGCTCTGCCAGGTGTGGGTCGGCGACACCACGACGAGGTGGTCGAAGGCGTCGGCGCGCAGCAGCGCCGGCACCTCCTCGACGCTGCCGAGGCAGGGGCCCAGCGGGCCGTCATCGTCCTCGCCCGGCGGCGGATCGACGGGCGTGTGCAGATGGCCCACCACGTAGAGCCCGTGCCAATGGTGATGGGCGATCTTCGCCGCCAGCTCGACGGCGGCCTCACCGCAGCCCACCAGCGCCACCCGCCGGCGCTGCGGCCGGTACTTGCGCTGCGCGAGGCCGCGCCAGAGCGTCAGCAGCGCGGCGTCGAAGACGACGTAGAGCACCAGCACCGAGCGCGGGAAGCTGCGGTCGGCGAGGAAGAAGTAGGCGGTGAGCGCGAGCCCCTGCAGCATCGCCGCGCCGAGCAGCCGGCTCCCCAGCTCCAGCCGCGGCCGCGGCTCGGGCGAGTGGTACTGGTTGACGAGGTAAAGCGTGAGCAGCTGCAACGCCAGCACCAACACCAGGACCGGGTGGGCGAGCGCCACTCGCTCGGCCGGCAGCAGCCCGTGAGTGAACGGCAGCGGCACGTAGACGCGCAGCCAGACGGCCCCGTACCAGGCGACGGCCGCGGCCAGACCGTCGCCGAGGTAGCGCCAAGTGCGCCAGCCGGCAGAGCCGCCCATGGGGTGCATCGGGCGCCATCTTACGTGCGGGCGACGGCGAGGCCTCGCCTGTGCGCCGCCGGCGCTTCGTTATCATTGCGGGCTTCATGAAGGTCACCGAGCACCTCTCGCGGGCGACGCGTCCGCTCATCAGCTTCGAATTGATCCCGCCGCTGCGCGGCGGCGACGTGCGCGGCCTGCTGTCGCTGCTCGACGAGCTGATGGTGTTCTCGCCGCCGTTCATCGACATCACCAGCCACGCGGCGCAGGTGTCGATCGAGGAGACTTCGCACGGGCTCGAGCGGCGCGTCAAGCGCAAGCGGCCGGGCACGCTCGGCGTCTGCGCGCTGATCCAGAACAAGTACGGCATCGACGCCGTGCCGCACGTGCTGTGCACCGGCTTCTCGCGCGAGGAGACCGAGGACTTCTTGATCGAGCTGCGCTACCTCGGCATCGACAACGTGCTCACCGTGCGCGGCGACGACAACGGCTACCAGAAGCCGCTGCAGCACGGCCGTTCGGCCAACCGCTACGCGGTCGAGCTGGTGCGGCAGGTCTCGGCCATGAACAAGGGGCGCTACCTCGAGGAGGACCTGCTCGACGCCGACCCCGCCGACTTCTGCGTCGGCGTCGCCGGCTACCCCGAGCGCCACTTCGAGTCACCCAACCTCATCACCGACGTGCGGGCGACGAAGGAGAAGGTGGAGGCGGGCGGGCACTACATCGTGACCCAGATGTTCTTCGACAACCGCCACTACTTCCGCTTCGTCGAGCTCTGCCGCGCCGAGGGCATCACCGTGCCGATCATCCCCGGGCTCAAGGTGATGTCCTCGGCGGCGCAGCTCAAAACCATCCCGCGCACCTTCCACGTCGAGATCCCGCTCGAGCTTGCCGACGCCGCAGCGAAGGCGGCGCCGGAGCACACCCTCGACGTCGGCGTCGAGTGGAGCGTTAGGCAGGTGAAGGAGCTGCTCGAAGCGGGCGTCCCCGCCGTGCACTTCTACATCATGCAGAGCGCGACGGCGGTGAAGCGGGTGCTCGAGAACGTGCGGCCGTAGCGGCCGACTCGTTGCGCGTCTCGGCTAGCCGCCGAAGCGATGGCCGCAGGCG
>DATNCU010000656.1:0-3122 GCA_035607145.1 Thermoanaerobaculia bacterium | reverse complement strand
GCCTCGGCCGGCAGCAGCGCGTCGTAGACGGCGAGGTCGGGCAGCTCGCCGTCGATGAGGTCGACCGTCGCGTCGAAGTCCTGGACTGGACTGGCGAGGTCGACGGCCTCGGCAGCGACGGCGGCGATGCGCAGGCCGGTGCCGCGCAGGTAGGGCGCTTGTCGCGGCCGCCGCTGGTCGGCGAGGCCGAAGCGATCGAAGCGCAGGCGCAACGCCGTGTGCGGCTGTTTGGGCCCAGGCTCGACGGCGACCTCCAGGGTGCCGCGGCCGGTGGCACGGCTCGAGAGCAGCGTCGCCGTCACCGGATCGCCGCGCACCGACAGCTTCGAGCCGGTGGCGAAGCGACCGTGGTCGACAGCGAGGTCGGCGGTGAAGGCGCCCTGGCCCGCGATGCCGAGCCACGGCGTGCGCTGCAGGTAGGGCGCGAGGAATCCGAGCGAAGCGACGCCGCCGCGCAGGGAGGCACGGCCGCTGGTGGCGCGGATGAGCTCGTGGCGGCGTGACGGTCCGCTGCGCACCGGTTCGATCGCCGCCTGCAGCTCGACCGCGAGGTCGTGCGCCGCCGGCTGGCCGCCGACGTCGAGGCGGCCCGCCGGCATCGAGAGCGTTGCGTCGCGCACCTGCAGCGTGCCGGCGTGGTCGATCGCGAAGCGGCCGGCCGCGCTCGCCGCGCCGACCACCGCGAGGTCGCCGATCGTCACCTCGCGCAGGCTGGCGATACGGACTCCGTCGAGCCGCACTGCCCACGGCTCGCCGTGGCCCGGCGGGCGGGGAGGGGTGGTGGCGAGGTCGAAGCGCACGCTGGCACCCTCCACTTGCAGCCCGTCGATGGCGACCTGGTGTCCGAGCAGCCCGCCGACGTCGACGCGGCCGGCGAGGCGGTCGAGCACCGCGTGCGCGACCAGCCGCGAGCTGGGAGCGTCGAGGCGGACGCCGGTCGCGCGCGCGTCGGCGAGCAGGGGAGCCGCTGCGCCCGCGGCGCCGCGGCGGCGCGCGCGCACCGCGGCGACGAGGCCGCGCACTCGCGTCTCGGCACTGGTGGTGCTCAGGGACAGCGACTCGACCTGAAGCACCGGCGGTTGATCGCCCCTGCGGCCGCCGGCGAGGCCGCGGGCGTCGAGCTGCAACAGGAGTCGTGGTGCTGGAGCAGGCGCCGATGTCGCAGCCGGCGGAGCGGCGGACGATGGCGACGAGCCGTCTTCGACCACGCCCACGAAAGCGAGCGTGGAGCGGACGCCGTCGCCGGGAGCGGTCAACCGTAAAGTGCTCCCAGGCAACAGTCGGCCGTGGTCGACGCGCAGGTCGGCCATCAGTGCGCCGGGCTTGCGCGAGCCCGCCGCCCGCACGCGATCGACCAGCGGCAGCTCGTCGACCTGGCCGCGCGCGGTGAGGCTGCCGGTGAGGAAGTCCCAGCCGCCGAGGCCGGGATGCTGGCGTGGCGCGTAGGGGCCCAGCTCGGCGGCCACCGTGAGCACGAGCCGGCTTGCCAGTACGGCCGAGCCGCGGCGGAGCTGGGCGTCGGGCATCGCGAGGCGGGCGCCCTCGACCCGGACCTCGCGCCCGGGCACGATGAGCAGCTTGCCCGCCACGCTGCCGTCGCCGGTGAGGCGCAGCCCCGGGAAGCGGAGCTGGCGCACGTGGCGCAGCTCGATGCGGTCGAAGGCGAACCGCCAGGGCTCGCGCCTGGGCGCACCGCTCGCGCGCGGCCGTCGCGGCAACGAATCGTCGCGTCGTGCCAGCTCCGAGCGGACGCCTTCGCCGCGAAGCTCGTGCACACGCAGCGTGCGCTCCGTCAGCGCCCGCAGGTCGATGTGGCCGACGGCGCGGTCCGCCTCCATCGACCAGGCGGTGCGCGAGGCGCGGCTCTCCAGCCGCAGCCCGCGCAGATGCACCCACCCGGGCACCACGCACCACGCGGAGCTCCACTCGATGCGGAAACGCTCGGGACGGCGGTTGAGCGCCGCCAGCAGTGGCGGGGTGTTGAGGGCGAGGTTGACGAGCGGCAGCCAGAGCGCCGCGAGCGCGACGACGGCGAGCGCCGCCCGCTTCAGCCAGCGGCGCACGCCGAGCTCTCGCCCCGGCGCTGCCTCTGGCCGGCGCCGCTCACCCTACGGACCGACATGGACCACCACCTTGCGCTTGCTGCGGAAGCGGCGGTGCTCCCAG
This sequence comes from Thermoanaerobaculia bacterium, assembly GCA_035607145.1. Classification (GTDB taxonomy): domain Bacteria; phylum Acidobacteriota; class Thermoanaerobaculia; order Multivoradales; family JAIOJS01; genus DASYQD01. Next base: position 956 of record DATNCU010000656.1, on the reverse strand, counting down.
AGGAAGATGCCCTGCCAGGTGCCGAGCGCGAGCTTGCCGTCGACGATCGGGACCGCCACCGACACGCCGGTGAGCATGGCGCGGATGTGCGACGGCATGTCGTCGGGACCCTCGTCGTTGTGGGTGTAGAGGTCGTCGCCCTCGGGCACCAGCCGCGCCAGCCACGCCTCGAGGTCGCGCCGCACCGAAGGGTCGGCACCCTCGTTGACGATCAGCCCTGCCGACGTGTGTTGCACGAACACCGTGCAGAGCCCGTCGTCGACGCCGCTCTCCGTAACGACCTTCTCGACCTGCTTGGTGATCTCGTGCAAGCCGGGGCGGTCGATGGGGATCTCGAGGTGGCGGTTCACCGTTCGCGAGTCTATGGCCGATTGCGCTTGTAGAGTCCGCAGGCCGTGGCCCTTTATCCGCTGCTGCGCCCGCTGCTGTTCGCGCTCGATCCCGAGCGCGCCCACGCGCTGTCGTTGCTGGCGCTGCGGTGGATGGGTGCGGTGCCGCCGCTGCGCGCTCTGCAACGGCGAGTGACGCCGCGGGTCGACGACCCGTTCGAGGCCCTGGGGCTGCGTTTTCACAACCGCGTCGGCCTTGCCGCCGGTTACGACAAGGACGCGCGCGCTCTTGCGGGCCTCGCCGCCCTCGGCTTCGGCCACATGGAGATCGGCACCGTGACGCCGCGCCCGCAACCGGGCAACCCGCGACCGCGCCTGTTTCGGTTGGTCGAGGATCGCTCGGTGATCAACCGCCTCGGCTTCCCCAGCCAGGGCGCGGCTGCCGTGGCCGCGCGGCTGCGGCGGCGGCCGGCGGACGTCGTCGTCGGCGTCAACATCGGCAAGCAGCGCGATACGCCGGTGGAGCGGGCGATCGAGGACTACCAGGTGCTGGTCGACACCTTCGCGCCGCTTGCCGATTACCTGACCGTCAACGTCAGCTCGCCCAACACGCCCGGGCTGCGGCGG
>DATNCU010000630.1:0-5097 GCA_035607145.1 Thermoanaerobaculia bacterium | reverse complement strand
CGCGCGCGGACCTCGGCGGACGGCCGGCGCGGCTGGCGGCGCAGCTCGAGCAGCTCGCGGGCCTCCTCGAGCGAGAAACCCAGCGCTTGCGCCCGCTGCACGAAGCGGATGCGGCGCACGGCGGAGTCGTCGAACTCGCGGTAGCCGGCGGGGGAGCGGTCGAGGGGCGCCACCAGGCCCTGCGTCTCGTAGTAGCGGATCGCCGGCACCGAGAGGCCAGTGGCCTTGGCGACGTCGCCGATGCGGAGCGGGCGTTGGTGCGCCGGCTGCGTGCGGCGCGACGCCGTGCGAGAGCGCCGGGTCGTGGGCCGGTGCGGAACGAGGCGAGGAGAGGGCTTGGTCGTCGCCATGCCAAAGAGTGTAAACCCTCTAGCCGACTTGAGAGTCAAGGTTCGATGTCGGAGCGGCGGTCTTCGCCGCGCCAGCCGTTTGCAACCCCGCCGTGCGGCGCGTAGGATGGTGGAGATGAGCCGGCGGACCGTCGTCTTCACCTGGCTGATGGCAAGCGCCATGCCCCTGATGCTGGCAATGGCGCTGCTCGGCTGCTGTGCGCTGCCGTTCCACGGCACGCTGCACAAGGTGATGCCGTGCGGGATGGCACAGATGGCCCTCACCCCGCAGCCACAGGGTGACCACGGCGGCCACGGCTCTCATCAGCCCGCCGCCCCGCCGGCGCAGAAGCAGGACGGCCAGGACGGCACGCGGCTCGCCTGGAAGAGCGAGGCCCGTCAGGCCGCACCGCTGCCGGCGACGGTGGGGGCGATCGTCGACCTGCCGCGCCCGCCGGCCGACCGCAGCCGGGTCGCCCTCGGCGCCACGCGCTGCGACGACGATGTCGGCACGCGATTGGCGCTCCTCGACACGCTGCGCATTTGATCCATCGCTAGCTGCTCGTCCGGCCCGCTACATCGCGGGTTCCGGGGGCAGCGCCCCTGCGTTTCTCCACAACTCAACGTGGTGGGCGGTCATGCCGTCCGACAGGAGGCAGAGCGATGGCGAAGAGCTGTCTGCCCCTGGCAGCCATGGCGTGCGCGCTGGCGCTCGCGCTCGGCTGCGGGGGTGAAGAGTCGATGGCCAGCCGGAGCGCGCGGGCGTTCCGGGAGGCGCAGCTGCGCGGCGAAGAAGTCCGCGGCGAGGAGCACGGGCACGCGCACGGCGTGTCTGCCAACGGTGCGCAACCCGAGCCGACACACGAGCACGGCTCGGCGGCGCCCGTGGAAGCGCCGGCCGGAACGCACCCGCACGAGCATGCGGCGGCGGCGGACCACTCCAGCGGTCAGGCTGCGGGCGAGCGCGTCGCCTCGTTGAGCCACGCGATGACTGGCGCGCGGGGCAGTGCGCGAACCGGCGCTGCCGGCGGTCGTGAGCCCGCGAGCGCAGCGCCCGTCGACCACGCTGCAATGGGGCATGCCGCTCCTCCGGCCGCTGCGAGCGAGCCGCATGCGGCGATAACGCAACCGGTGCACGCAGCCGCCGCGGCGCCGGTCGCCGCCGGCGCTCCCGCGGCCACGCTAGCGGCCGACTCCGTCGACGCTCCGGCGCCCTCGGCCGTCGCGGAGGCGCGCGTCGGTGCCGCGGCGAGCGCCGGGGATCACGCGGCGCACGGCGCCGGCACCTACCGCCAGCTCGACGCCGGCCGCTCGAGCGGCCCGCAGCAAGTGCCCGCCCACGACCACCACGAACCCGATGGCGAAGGTCCAGGCCACGCGGCGAGCACGGACCATGGTGGCCACGGTGCGCACGACCACGCCGGCCACGCGGCCGATGCGGAGAGGAACGAGCCGTGACGCGGCGCATCCTCAGCCTCCTCCCCGCTACCGCGGCGCTCTCCCTCACCTGGGGCTGCGCCTCGGTGCCGCGCGATGCCGGCGTCGCCGACGTGAGTCGCACCGTCGCCGAGCGCACCGGCCACGTGATCGCCTGGCAGCCCGGCCAGCCGATCGAGCCGCCGGCTGACGCTGCGCTCGATGCAGCGCTCGCAGGCAGCGAGCTCACCGTCGACCGCGCCGTCGAGCTCGCCCTCGCCAACAACCGCGACCTCCTCGCCACCCTCGAGAATCTCGGCATCGCGCGCGCCGATCTGATCGCCGCGCGCACCGTCCGCAACCCGCTCTTCGAGGGCGAGTACCACTTCCCCAACCAGCGCTTCACGCCGTACGAGTTCGCCATCACGCAGACGCTCGTCGACTTGATCCAGCTGCCGCGCAAGCGCGCGCTCGGCGAGGCCGAGATGGCGGCGGCGCGCCTGCGTGTCACCGCGTCGGTCGTCGGCTTCGCGAGCGAGGTGCGTGGCGACTTCTACACCCTGCAGGCGGCGCAGGCGTCGCTCGCGCAGCAGCAGGCGGTCACCGCCGCGGCGGAGGCGGCGGCGCAGCTCACCCAGCGGCAGCACGAAGCGGGCAACGTCACCGACCTCGACCTCGAGACCGAGCAGGCGCGTTACGAGCAAGCGAAGCTCGCCCTCGCCCGCGCCGAGCTCGACGAGCTGCAGGCGCGCGAGCGGCTGCTCGCCGACCTCGGCGCCACGCGCTCGGCGCCGTTGCGCCTCGCGGCGCAATCGGTACCGCCCCCCGACCCCGAGACGCCCGTCGAGCAGGTGGAAGCGGCGCAGGACGCGCGCCTCGACGTGCAGCTCGCCCGCGCCGAGGTCGAAGCCGCCCGCCGCGCCGGGCCGATCGCGCGCACGGCGCCCTTCGACGAGCTCGCGGCAGGCATTCACTGGGACCGCGAGTCCGGCGGCGAGCGCTCGCGCGGTCCCATCGGCACCGTGCCGATCCCGCTCTTCGACCAGGGCCTCGCCGCCCGCGCCCGCGCCACCGCGGTGCTCCGCCAAGCCGAGCAGCGGCTGCACGCCCTCACCGTCAACGGCCGCGCCGAAGCGCGCGCCGCCCACGAGCGCGTCGTCGAGGCGCGGGCACGCGCCGCCTACCTCGCCGACGTCGTGCTGCCGCGGCGCCAGCGCATCCTCCACCTCACCCAACTCGAATACGGCGCCATGCAGCGCGGCGCCTTCGACCTGCTGCGCGCCCGCCAGGATCTCGCCGACGCCGAGCGCGAGCGCGTGCTCGCCATCCGCGACTACTGGCTGGCGAAGACCGACCTCGAGGCGGCGACCAGCGGCGTCACCGGCTTCAGCGTGCGCGCGGAGCTATCGATGGCCGCGAGGGGGAACGAATGAGCACCGACGAACCGACCACGCTGTCGCGACGCAACGTCCTCGTCTCCGGCCTCGCCTCGCTGGCGGCCTCGGCCGCCGGCCTGCTCGCGGGCCGACCCGCCAGCGCCGCGAAAGCCACGGCCCCGGCGCGCAACGGCGGCGCAGCCGATGCTCACGGCCGCGACCACGTCGACACCCCGCGCGTCATCACCCCCAACGTCCCCTCGCTCCCCTGGCGCTGGGAGGACGGCCGCAAGACCTTCCACCTCGTCGCCGAGCCGGTCATGCGTGAGCTCGCGCCCGGCCTGCGCATCAACGCCTGGGGCTACAACGGCACCACGCCAGGCCCGACCGTCGAAGCGGTCGAGGGCGACCACCTCCGCATCTACGTCGAGAATCGCCTCCCCGAAGCGACCTCGATCCACTGGCACGGAGCGCTGCTGCCCAACGGCATGGACGGCGTCTCGGGCCTCAACCAGCGCCGCATCGAGCCCGGCGAGACCTTCCGCTACGACTTCCAGGTGCGCCAGCACGGCACCAACATGTACCACCCGCACTTCGACGAGATGGTGCAGCAGGCGATGGGGATGATGGGCTTCCTCATCTTCCACCCGCGCCGGCCGGCGCGCCGCATCGACCGCGACTTCGCGATCTTCCTCCACGAGTGGCTCGTCAAGCCCGGCACCTCGACGCCCAACCCCGCCGAGATGACCGACTTCAACCTCTTCACCTTCAACAGCCGTGTCTTCCCCGGAACCGAGCCGCTGCTCGCCCGCCTCGGCGACCGCGTGCGCATCCGCATCGCCAACATCTCGATGGACTCGCACCCCATTCACGTCCACGGCCACCATTTCCGCTGGACGGGGAGTGACGCAGGGCCCCTGCCGGAAGCGGCGTGGATCCCGGAGACCAGCATCAACGTGCCGCCGGGCACCACCCGCGACGTCGAGTTCGTCGCCGACAACCCCGGCGATTGGGCGGTGCACTGCCACAAGGTGCACCACACCATGAACCAGATGGGGCACGGCCTGCCGATCATGACCGGCGTCGACCAGCGCGGCGTGGCCGAGAAGGTCCAGGCGCTGGTGCCCGGCTACGCGCCGATGGGCAACAGCGGCATGGGCGACATGGCGCACGCGAGGCGGCCGCGCAACAGCTTGGCGATGGGGGAGGGCGAGGGCCCGTTCGGCACCATCTTGATGGGCGGCATGTTCACAGTGCTCAAGGTGCGACGCGACCTGGCAAGCTACGAAGTCGACCCTGGCTGGTACTCACACCCGCCGGGAACGGTGGCGGAGGCGGTGGCGGCGCGCGGCGAGGGGGCGTCGCCGTAGCGGCGATGAGAAGGCAGCAGTGGAGGTGACGGTGCGGCGATCGGTCCGGATCACGCTGGCGTTGGCGGCGGTGGTGCTGCTCGTGGCCGCCTTCGGCTTCTGGCGCCTCCTCCGCCGAGGCTTCGGCACGCACGAGGCGCCCTCGGCCGTCGAGGTGCTCGCCGCGCGCAGCATGCGCAGCTGGTCCGCGCCCGCGGACCTCCGCCACGAGAAGAACCCGCTGCCGCTCACCGACGAGGTGCTCGGCGAGGCGCGCGCGCACTGGGCCGACCACTGCGCGCTCTGCCACGGCAACGACGGCAAGGGCAGGACGACGATCGGCGAGCGGCTCTATCCGCGCGCGCCCGACATGACGCTGCCGGCGACGCAGGAGCTCTCCGACGGCGAGATCTTCGCGGTGATCGAGAACGGCGTTCGCCTGACCGGCATGCCCGGCTGGGGCGACGGTACGGCGCACTCGGCGCGCGAGTCGTGGGCGCTCGTCCACTTCGTGCGGCGGCTGCCCGCGCTCACCGCCGAGGAGATCCAGGAAATGGAGGCAATGAATCCCAAGTCGCCCGAGGAGTCGCAAGCGATGCAGGAAGAGCAGGAGTTCCTCGCGGGCGG
>DATNCU010000661.1:0-7773 GCA_035607145.1 Thermoanaerobaculia bacterium | reverse complement strand
CGTGCCGTTCCGCGATGGCCGTCCGGCCGGCGCTCCGATCGACGTCCTCACCGGCTTCATCGATGCGAGCGGCAACGCCAAGGGCCGCCCGGTCGGCGTCGCCATCGACAAGCGCGGCGCGCTGCTGGTGGCCGACGACGTCGGCAACGCCGTCTGGCGCGTGGCCGCTCGCTAGGAGACAAACAACGGGAGGTGCACCATGCCCGAGAAGGAAACCATCCGACGCGCGGCGCGCGACAAGCGCCAGGGGAAATCGGCGAGCACGCAGGCCGGCGAGTTCGTACGCGAAGAGATCCACCACGTGCGCGAGGGCAAGCACGGCGCGCGCTCGACCAAGCAGGCGATCGCCATCGGCCTCGCCAAGGCCCGGCGTCAAGGCGTGAAGCTGCCCGCGCCGAAGAAGGGCGAGGCGCCGGCGGCGACGCGGAAGAAGGCGGCCAAGGACGTCGCCGCCGGCCGGCGGCCGAAGAAGAGCGTCTCGCGCACACGCTCGCGCGCCTCACGGGCGGCGCTCAAGGACGAGGGGCACGCCGCGGCATCGCACACCGCACTGTCGCGGCAGGCGACCAAGGCGGCGAAGCAGCGGACGGCGCGCGACCGCTCGGCCGCGGCAAAGAAGGCGTCGCGCACCAAGGGTGCGGCGAAGCGCTCGGCGGCGGCCAAGAAGGCCGCGCGAACGCGCGCTCGGCGCGGTCACTGACGCACGCTCCGGGCCGGTTTGGCGCCGGCGCGCGTAGGATCACGGCATGGCCCCACGCGCCGCCGGCGTCGACGACGAGATCCGCGCCCTCTACCACGGGCCGTTCGCGGAGTTCGTCGCCGCCCGCAACGCCCTTGCCAAGCGGCTCAAGAAAGAGGGTGACGCACGTGAGGCGGAGGTCAAGGAGCTCAAGAAGCCGTCGCTCTCGGCCTGGGGCGTCGACCAGCTCTTCGCACGCGAGGCGCGGGCTATGGCCGCGTTCGTCGGTGCCGGCGAGCGGGCGCGGGCGGCGCAGCGCAAGGCGGCCGCCGGTGGTGACCCCAAGCCACTCCGCGAGCTGCTCGCCACCATCCGCGGCGAGGTCGGGCGGCTCACCGCGCGCGGCGTCGAGCTGCTCGCCGAGACTGAGAAGGCGCCGGGCGAGGCGATCGTCGAGCGCTTGCGCACCAACCTCGAGGCGCTGGCGCTCGATCCCGAGGTCGCGCCGGTTGCGGCGCGCGGCTGGCTCGACGAGGACTTGAAACCGCCGGGGTTCGAGGTGATGGCGGCGCTTCAGGTCGCGGCGTCGCGCGGCGCCACGCTCCCGCGACCGGCGAGCGCTGGCACGAGCGCTTCACAGGCGAGTCGTCCACGGAGCGCGCCCGCGCCCGCCTCGGCGTCGAGTCCCGCTCGCGACGCGGCAGGCCGGGGACGCGACACCCCAGTGTCGCGGCCATCGGCCGCCGGTGGCAAAGGAGGCGCGCAGCCAGCGCCAAAGCCGCTCGCCACCGTCCACCGCTTCGACGACGCCAAGAGCGCGGCCGCCGCCCGCCGCGAGCGCGCCGACCTCAACCGCCTCGAACGCGAGCGCCGCGCCCACCGCGACCGTCTCGCCGCCGAGCTCGCCCGCGCCGAGCGCGAGGCCCGCGACCGCCGCGCCGCCGCCGACCGCGCCGAAGTAGACGCCGCCGACGCCGATCGCCGCGCCGTCGAAGCCAGAGCGCGAGCGCAGAAGGCCAAGGACCTCGCCGCCGCCGCCGAAGCCACCGCCGACGAAGCTCGCCGGGCGCTCGCCGAAGCCGAACGGAGCTGAGTCCCGCTTACGGATGCTCGGCTTCGAGCGGTGGCCGCGAGCGCTCGCGGTGCAGCAGGTACATACCCGCCGCGATGACGATCGCCGCGCCGGCAAACATTCGCGGCTGCGGCAGCGTCGACCACAACACCCAATCGAGCCCCACGCCCCAGCCGATGGCGGTGTACTCGAAGGGCGCCACGACCGACGCCTCGCCGCGGCGGAAAGCCTCGGTGACGGCGTACTGGCCGAGCGCGCCGACGACGGCGACGAACGCGAGCACGGGCCAGTGCTCGGGCCGCAGCGGTACCCACCCGGGTGCAGCCAGCGCTCCCGCTCCCAGCGCCACTAACGTGGTGAACCAGAACATCATGCTGCCCGTGGTGTCGGTTCGGCCGAGCACGCGCATGGTGATCGCCGAGAGCGAGTAGCAAGCGGCGGCGATGAGGGCGGCGATGCCGGCGAGGGTGAGCGTGCCAGCGCCCGTCGGCCGCAGCACCACCAGGACGCCGAGCAGGCCGACGGCGATGGCTGCCCAGCGTCGCGTATCGACGTGTTCGCCAAGGAACGGCACTGACATCGCGGTGATCAGCAGCGGCGAGACGAAGAAGATCGAGTAGGCGTCGGCGAGGGGCAGCGCGCGCACGGCGTAGACGAAGCAGGTGAGCATGAGGACTGACATCAGGCCGCGCGCGATCTGCAGCCCCCAGCGCACGCGCACCACCTGGCCGAGCCCGCCGTGCAGCGCCAGCCACCCGATGACGATGGGCAGCGAGGCCATGCCGCGCATCGCCGCCACCTGCAGCGGCGGATAGTGCGGCGAGAGCCACTTCATCGCCGCGTCCATGAGCGACAGCACGCCGACCGCGACCACCATCCAAGCGATGGCCTCGACGTTGCGGCGGCGCTGGGCGGTCGTTATCCAGGTGAACGCGGACGCGCTCAGCGCGATCCCATCAGCGAGTCCCGCCTGAGTGCGGCGCCGCGGCGGGCTCGCGCAGGAGACCGGGGAGCAGCACGCCGTCGGGCGCCGCGAAGGGGATGCCGAGCAGGCGCGCCACGAACGGCGCCACGTCGGTGCTGCTCATCCGCGGCACCACCGTCCCCGCGTGCACGCCGGCGCCGGCGGCGACGAGGCCGGTCTGCAGGCCGCGCTCGTCGGGCAGGTAGCCGTGGTCGCCGCCCTGGCCGGCACGCACCGCCTCGCCTTCGTAGGCGCTCGAGCCGCCGACGCCTGGCGCGTAGGCGAGCGCGAGCGCGGCTTCGGGCGCGGCGCCCAGGCGGTCGAGCTCGTCGCGCTCGACGACGCGGAAGAGGCGGCGCACGCCGGGTGGTTGCGCCGCCAGCACCTCCCGCACGCGGCGGAGGGCGTCGGCGTCGGCGGGGTCGCGCAGGATGAGGAACGCCGACGCCGAGCTGACGTGGAAGTGGGCGCGCCAGTTGCCTTTGTCGCGCTTGGCCTCGCGGAGGCCGGCGGCGACGAGCCAGACGTTGGGCGCCAGCTGGCTGTGCGTGTCCGAGAAGCCGTGGTCGCCGGTGACGACGAAGGCCGTGCGCTCGTGGATGCCGGCGCGGTAGGTCGCCTCGATCATGCGCGCCAGCGCGCGGTCGGCGGCGGCGACGGCGCGGCGCACCAGCGGGTGCTCGCGGCCGTGCTCGTGCTCGAAGTGGTCGATGGAGAGCAGGTGGACGAGGAGCAGCGACGGCTTCTTCGTCTCCAGCAGGTAGGCGGCCATCTCGCCGACGCGGTCGTCGCGTGACATCTCGCCGAGCTTCCAGAGGTCGTCGCGCAGCGCGCCCACGGCGTTGCGCTCGAGCTCCTCGACGAGCCCCGGCGGTGTGGTATGGCGGCGCAGCTCGGCGACGATCGAGCCGTCCTTCTCGAGCGGCCAGATCTCCGGCACGTTCCAGTCGATCGGGGCGCCGACGGCCACCGGCCATGAGACGGCGGCGGTGGTGAGGCCGGCGCCGCGCGCCGCCGTCCACAGCGTGGGCACACGGATCGCCGACGCCTCCCAGTACCAGCGGCCGGTGGGGCCCGCCGGCTCGAAGGGCGTGTTCCAGGAGATGCCGTGCCGCGCCGGCAGCGCGCCGGTGACGATCGTCGTGTGCGTCGGGTAGGTGACCGAGGGGAAGACGCCGAACACCGCCTCCGCCTGCGCGCCCTCGCGCGCCAGCTGCTGCAGCGCCGGTGCCGGCCAGGTGGGGTCGCGGTACATCTCGGGACGCAGGCCGTCGAAGGAGACGACGACGACGTGGTTGGCGAGGCGGGGGAGTGGCGTTGCGGGCGGCTGGGGCGATGGCGTGGCGGCCGGCGCTTGGGCAGGGTCGGCGGCCCGCGCGCTGGTCGCGCCGAGCGCGAGGATCGTCGCCACCGCAAGCGCAGAGAAACCCGGAGCTCGACGCACGCGCGCACCTCCGATCGCCGGTGATTCGCGGCGAAGCTAACGCAGTTCGGGTGCTGGCGCAGTGACCTCACTGTCGCTGCCGGTGCCGCCGCGACAGCCGTAAGCGGCAGGCTACGATCCCGACCCGTGACGCACGACCTCCCCTCGCCGAGCTTCGCCGCCCTCGTCGCCCCGACGACCTTCGCGGGCGAGCGCGCCACCGCCACCATCCCGCCCGGCTGGGGCCAGGGCCGCGCCACCTTCGGCGGCGTGGTGCTGGCGCAGGCGCTTGCGGCGGCGCGAAGAGCGCTTCCCGAGCCGCGCCCCTGCCGCGCCGTCGTGGCCACCTTTCCGGCGCCCGTCGGCGCCGGCCAAGTGGAGCTGCGCCTGCGTGCGCTGCGGCACGGCCGCGCGGTGAGCAGCATCCAGGTCGAGCTGCAGCAGGGGGGCGAGGTGGGCTGCGTGGCGCTGGTGAGCTTCGGCGGGCGGCGCTCCTCGGCCGTCGACGTGTCGCCGCTGCCGCGTCCGCCGCTGCCGCCGCCGGAAGAGCTGCCGCCGATGACTCCCGCCGCCGGCGGCGGCCCCGAGTTCACCCGCTTCATCGACTACCGACTCGGCTTCGGCGCCCGGCCCTTTGCCGGCGCCTCGACGCGCGAGATCGGCGGCTGGTGCCGTTTCCACGCCGAACCGGGACCGCTCGGCGAAGAGCACGTGCTGGCGCTCGTCGACGCCTGGCCGTCGCCGGCGGTGTCGCACTTCGTGGCGCCGGCGCCCGCCGCCTCGATGACCTGGTCGATCGAGCTGCTGGCGATCGAGCCCGAGCCGGCCGCGGACGGCTGGTGGCTGTACCACGCCGAGCTCGAAGCCGCCCGCGACGGCTACGCGCACGCCGCGGCGCGGCTGTGGAGCCCGGACGGCCGCCTCGCCGCCCTCAGCCGCCAGGCAGTCGCGATCTTCGGCTAGAACGTCTTGTCGTCCGCCGACGGGCCGTAGATCGACGGCACCGGCGCGTCGTTGAGCCGCAGGTAGACGGTGAGCTGCCCGCGGTGGTGCGACAGGTGGGTGAAGGTGTCCTCCACCACCGCGTGACGCGGGCTCTCCATCACCACGTTGCCGGCGACGAGCAGCTTCCAGGTGGTGTTGAGCAGGTGCTCGTCAGTGGCCCTGGCAAGCGACGCCTTGGCCTTGGCGATCGAGTCGTCGAGGATGGCGATCAGCTCGGCGGTGGTGCTCCAGGCCGGCGGCTTGTAACCTCCGCCGCCGGGAGGGTTCAGGTCGAGCGCGTCCTGGTCGATGGCCATCGAGATCCAACTCGGCATCGTCGCCACCAGCGTGGCGAGGTAGCCGAGCGGCATCGACTTCGGGTGCGGCTTCCAGTCGGGCCTGCCCTCGGGCACGCGCTCGAGCGCCTTGCGCGAGCCGACCATTTCCCGTTCGAGCTGGGCCAGGTAGATCTCCGTCAACTTCATTCGCCGTCTCCTCGCTTTGGGGGCGCCGCACCGGCCGGCGCCGGAAGCCGCTAGTATGCCCGCACCCAGCTCGCCATCGACCACGGGAGGGCCGAACCGTGCGTGTGACGTTCCTCAACCCAGGGGACGCCAGCGATCCCTTTTTCGACACGTTGGTCTCGTCGATGCGGCGCGCGGCGGCCAACCTCGAGGTCGAGCTCGAGGTGATCGACGGCCACCGCGACCACGCCCTCCTGCGCCGCAACGCGCGGGCGCTGGTCGAGCGGCCGGACCCGCCCGAGTACCTGCTGCTCGTCAACGAGCAGGGGCTGGCGGTCGAGGTACTGCCGGCCGCCAGCGCGCGCGACATCAAAGTCCTCCTCCTCAACGAGGGCCTGATGGTGCCCGACCGCCAGACGCTGGGCAGCCCCGGCGAGCGGCACGCGAGCTGGCTGGGCGAGCTCGTCCCGGACGACAAGCGCGCGGGCTACCTGCTCGCCCGCGCCCTGTTCGAGGCGGTGCGGCCGGCGCACCGCGGGCGCGACGGCAAGGTCGCCGTCGGTGCGCTAGGCGGCTCCTTCACCAGCTCCTCGCTGCTGCGCATCAACGGCCTGCGGCAGGCGGTGGCGGAGGCCGGCGACGCCGACGTGCGCGAGGTCGTCGCCGCCAACTGGCAGCAGGACCGCGCCGGCGCCGAGACGGCGCGCCTCCTGCAGCAGCACCCCGACCTCGCCGTCGTCTGGGCGGCGAGCGACCAGATGGCCCTCGGCGCCGCCGAGGCGATCGCCGCCGCCGGCAGGGTGCCGGGCCGCGACGTCCTGGTCGGCGGCATCGACTGGGCGCCCTTCGCCTTCGCGAAGGTACGCGAGGGCACCTTCACCGCCACCGTCGGCGGCCACTTCCTCGACGGCGCCTGGGCGATCGTGCTCCTCTACGACCACCATCACCGTCCGGCGCCGGGCCCGATCGCCGAGAAGTCGCAGCTCGCGGCGGTCACCCGCGACAACCTCGACGCCTACGAGCGGCTGTTCACGCGTCGCGGGCAGATCGACTTTCGGCAATTCTCGAAGGTGCACAACCCAGCGCAGCCGAGCTACCGCTTCAGCGTCGACGCCGTGCTGTAGAAGCCGCCTACGCGGCTCGCCGCCGCCAGAACGGGGCGTCGGACCAGCGCGACTCCAGCGCGTAGAAGGTGCGGCGCTGGTCCCAGTAGGCGCGCTGGATGGCGTCGCTCTCGGCGGCAAGACCGGCGATCCCCGTCGTGTCGCCCTCGAGCGCAGCGCCGACTGCGGCGCCGCCCCGATAGCCCGTGTAGAGGGCGTTGAAGATGCCTTGCGAGGCGAGCGGGTCGAAGGAGAACGCGGCATCGCCGATGGCCAGCCAGCCGCGACCGGTGAAGCGCGCGAGGCGGGCGCTGCTCGCATCGCAGCCGCGCGGCCGCGGACACCAGGCGTCGTCGACGCAACGCCGCACGTGCTCGGTGCGCGCCAGCCGCTGCCGAAAGCCATTGGCTGAGAGCAGATCCCGCGGCGACACGAGATCGCGGTCGGTGAGGTAGACGACCAGCCGCCCGCCGCCGGGGATGGGGTTCGTGTACCACCATCCGTTGCATTCGGCCTCGACGAGCGTGCGGGTATCGCGTGCCGCGGCGTCCGCGACTTGGGTCGGCGGCACGGTCGCCTGAAACGCCACCAGCCGGTCGAGCCGGTGGCGCCGGGTACCGCAGCGCCGCGCCACCGCGCTGCGGCGGCCGCTGGCGTCGATCAGCCAGCGGCCGCGCCAGAGCTCTCCAGTGCTGAGCTCGGCGCGCCAGAGACCACCCTCGCTCGTCACCAGACGGCGCAGCGTCGTGCCACGGGCGACGGTGGCGCCGGCGTCGCGTGCGCCTTGCAGCAGCTGAGCGGCGAACCGGCGCCGGTCCAGCTGCTGCCCCGCGCCCCAAGGGTTGGAGACGAAGTCGGTGGCGCTGAGCGTCGAAGCCCCCCACGCCGACAAGTTGCCGGCGCTCGCCAGGTGCCCGTCCGCGAGCAGGTCCGCCAAGCGCAGGTCGCGCAGCAGCGGCCGCGCCGCGGGCGGCAGCGACTCGGCGGCGCGGCTCGGCGGCAGCGCATCGTCGAGCAGCAGCACGCCGTGGCCGGCGCGGGCGAGCACCAGCGCGGCGACGGCGCCGGCCGGCCCGCCGCCCAC
>DATNCU010000588.1:0-5212 GCA_035607145.1 Thermoanaerobaculia bacterium | reverse complement strand
GGAAGCTGCTCGCCGACGTGCGCTGGAAGGTGCCCTTCCGGCTCGCGAGCCCCGACCTGCAGCAGCAGTTGCTGCGCACGCTGTTCCCGGGCGATCGCCTCGACGTGACCGGCTGGAACCACCGAGTCGAGCTCGCGGCGCTGGCGCGGGGCGAGAGCCTGTGGACGGTGGCCGAATGGTTCACCGGCAGCGGCGAGAACTTCCGCCAGCTACGCGAGGCCAACCGGCTCGCCGACGACGCGCTGGCTCCGGGCCAGGAGTTGTGGATCCCGGCGCGGCTGCTGCGGCCGTCGTTGCAGCAGGCGCTGCCCGCCGGCGGCGCCGGCACGCCGGCCGACCTGCTGCAATACCGCGAGGACGCCGCCGGCCGCTACGCCGCGTATCGGTTGCAGCCGGGCGAGGCGCTCTACTCGTCGGTGGTGGTGCGCTTCACCGGCCGCGTCTTCGCCGAGGACGTCAACGCGCTCGCCGCCGAGGTCGCCAAGCGCAGCGGCATCGCCGACGTCACCGACATCCCCATCGGCTACGAGGTGAAGATCCCGCTCGACCTGCTGCAGGCGGAGTTCCTGCCGGCGGGCGACCCGCGGCGCGCCGAGTACGAGGCGAGCCTCTCCGACAGCAACCGCTTCACCAACCCCGTGCAGGCTAGCGGCCTCAAGGGGATCACCGTGGTGCTCGACGCCGGTCACGGCGGCGCGGACGTGGGCGCCATGGTGGGCCGCGTGTGGGAGAGCCTCTACGTCTACGACATCATGGTGCGCGTCAAGACGCTGCTCGAGACGCGCACCGTGGCGCGGGTGCTGCCGACGGTGCGCGACGGCAGCGGCTTCGCGGTACGCGAGGCGGACGTGCTGCCGGTGTCGCGCGGGCACCAGGTGCTGACGACGCCGCCGTACCCGATCCTCGACGCCAAGGTGGGCGTCAACCTGCGCTGGTACCTCGCCAACAGCCAGTACCACAAGTTCACCGACGGCGGCGAAGGGGATGCCAAGAAGGTGGTCTTCGTGTCGCTGCACGCCGACTCGCTCCACCCTTCGCTGCGCGGCGCCATGGTCTACGTGCCGTCGGCGAAGCTGACGGCCGGGCGTTCGAGCCGCACCGGTACCGTCTACAGCAGCCGCGCCGAGGTGCGGGCGCACCCCACGGTCGAGCTGAGCCTCCGCGAGCGCCAACAGAGCGAGGGGCTCTCGCGCGAGATGGCGACGCGGACGATCGCGGCGTTCCGCCAGCGCAACCTTCCCGTGCACCCTTACAAGCCGGTGCGCGAGCGGATCATCCGCCATCGTGCCGAGTTCGTGCCGGCGGTGCTGCGCTACAACACGATCCCCGCCAAGATGCTCGTCGAGGTCTGCAACCTCGCCAACGAGGAGGATCGGCGGCTGATCCAGACGCGTACGTTCCGGCAGCAGGTGGCCGAGGCGGTGGTGGCGGGGATCCTCGCTTACTACGGCGAGGACGAGGCGCCGGCTGGGGCGGGCGTGCAGGTCGCGAAGGCGAAGTAGTCGCCACGAGGCGCGGCCAGTGCGGGCGCCGGGCTCCACGGGTCCCCGCTCGGGGGTATCCCATCCGTGCTCGCTTCGCTGCGCGCGGATGGGAGCCCTGCCCCCCGGCGCCCGCTCCGCCCGGCGCCCGCACCGGCCGCGCAGGCTCGCTGCTTCGGTGCTGGTAGGCGCTCTACCTGAAGGGCCGGATCTCGGCGACCTTGAAGGTCTTCCCTTCGACAGCCACGTTGTCGCCGATCTCTTTGCCGAGCAGACTGGTCGCTAGCTCCGACTCATGCGACAGGACGCCCTCTTCGGGCTTGCTGTCCCACGGGCCGAGGAGAGTGAGCGTGCGCTCCTCGTCGGCGGGACCGCGCAGGAGGATGCGGGTGCCGACGCGTATTGCGGACGGATCGACCTTCGCGGCATCGATGGGCCTTGCACGGCCGAGGTCGCGGTGGAGGCCGGCGGCGCGGGCGGCTAGGTACTCGTGGCGCTGGCGGGCGCTCTTGTACTCGAAGTTCTCGCGCAGGTCGCCGAGGGCGCGGGCTTCTTCGATGGCTTTGCGGTTGGCGGGGATCTCTTCTTCGAGCAGCTTGCGCAGCTCCTCTTTCTTGGCGACGATGGCCTCGGGAGTGGCGTAGAGCGGCTGCTCGGCTTCCTGGCGCAGCTCGGGGAAGCGGAGTTGGATGGCGTTCTTGAGCGCTTCGCGCTGGTACTGCTCGAGCCCGGGCGCCTTGCCCACCGCCTCCTCGGCCTGCGCTGCCTGCGCGGCCTCGAGCAACGGCAGCAGCCGCGGCAGCGTGCCGCCGGAGTCGGCCATCTTGAGCAGCCGCTTGCGGTGGGTGGTGAAGGCCTCGTCGCCGGCGGCGGCGAGGATCTGCTGGAAGAAGCGCAGCGGGCTTCTCTGCAGCAGCGACTCGTCCTTGGCGGCGCGCTCGGCGAGCCAGGCGAAGCCGGCGGGGCTCTTGCGCGGCTGGGTGAGCAGCTCGCCGACGACGCGGTCGAGGCCGGCTCGCGCTTCCGCGATCAGTCGGTCGGCGACGAGGTCGAGCACTTTGGGCTCCTCCTCGCGCAGTAGCGCCTTCTCGAACCAGCTTGCCCAGTCGGAGCGCGCCGCGGGCAGCCGCCGGTAGCCCTCCTCGCGGGTGCCGCGGCTGGTGGCGCCGAGCAGGCGCACCGGCTCGTCGCTCGCCGCGAGCAGCGCCTCCGGCGCGAGGTCGCCCGGCAGCGGCGTACCGGCGCGCTCGAGCGCGAGTGCCACGTCGAGCGCCGCGGCGGGATCGGAGCGGCGCAGCTGCCCTGCCTCTTCGGCGAGCGCCGCCACCATCTCGCGCTGCATCGCGGCGTCGCGGGCGCCGTCACCCTTGAGCAGGTCGAGGCGCTCGCGCCAGGAGGCGGCGGCGAAGCGCTCGCGCACCCCCGCCACGGCGGAGGCGGCGCTGTCGGCCCAACGGTAGCGCTGCCGCGCGCCCGGCAGCGCCACCAACTGCCGGCTTTTCTTGGCGCGGTTCCAGAAGCTCGTCCACTCGGCCTCGTCGACGGTGCCGGCGAGCGCCTGGCGCAGCTCGTTGCCGGTGAGCGGCTCGTCGTAGCTCGCGAGCACGATGCGCACCAGCTCGGCCGGATCGTTGGCTTTGAGCGCCGAGAGCGCCGCCGGGTCCTCGAGCTTGCGGCGCAGCACGTGGTGCGGCGGCAGCGGCTTGAGCATCTTCTTCGCCGCCGCGAAGCCGACGCTGAGCACGCCGAGCGAGCCGAGGTCGACGCGGAAGCTGTCGAGCTGCAGGTTGACCTCGGAGACGCGGCCGGCGCCCTTGCCCTCCATCGCCACCACGGTGCCGGGCGCGAGCGCCATCAGCTCGTCGACGCGCTCGGCCTTCTCCCAGGTCTTGGGGATGTCGTCCGGCGCGCGCTGCAGGCCCAGCTTGTCGAGCAGGCGCTTGGCGAGGTCGCTGCCGCCGTGGGCGCCGAGCAGCGAGCGCACGATCTCCTCGTGCAGCGCCAGCGGCTCGGGGTAGAGCAGGTCGCCGGCGCGGCGGAGCAGGGCCAGCCGCCCGCGCCACCCGCCCGCCTGGCGCAGGTGGTCGTCGGCCATGCGGAGGAGGAAGTCGGCGTGCTCTTCCTGCCCGGCCCCGACCAGCGCCCGCCCCACCTCGCCGAGGAAGCCGCCGTCGACGGGCGACTCCGCGAGGCGCGCCACGAAGGCGTCGGCGACGGGGTCGAGCTCGCCGGCGGCTATCTGGTGGCTGAGCGCGGTGTCGATCATTCGGGGGGCAAAGATAGCAGGCTAGAGAAAGAGCGGTGGGCGGGGGCGCCCCCTGCACATCTTTGAAAGATGAGGGTCAGGGGGATGGGGGGATAGGGGTGAGATGGTTACAGTAAGTGCATGCCCGAGCTCTCGGAGGAGTTGCTGGGGCGGCTGCGTGAGGCGGGCGCCGAGGAGCTGCGTGGGCTGGTGCGCGATCTCGGCGAGGCGCTCGACCTGCCGGCCGCGCAGGCGGTGCTGCGCAACCCGCACGCCGGCGAGGAGATCGTACGCCTGCTGGCGACCGAGCGCCGGCTGCTCACCTCCTACGAGATGCGCCGCGACCTGGCGCTGCACGCGGCGACGCCGCAGCCGATCGCGCTGGCGCTCGTCGCCGGCCTCTACTGGCGCGACCTCGTGGCGGCCGGCCTCGACGTCCGCATCCGGCCGGTGGTGCGCCGCTTCGCCGACCAGCGGCTGATCGAGCGGCTGCCGGCGCTGGCGGTGGGCGAGAAGGTGGGAATCGCCCGCGGCGCTTCGCCGCACGTGCTGCAGGTGCTGCGGCACGACCCGACGCCGCGGGTGATCGCGGCGCTGCTCGACAACCCGCGGCTGGTGGAGGGCGACCTGCTGCCGCTCGCGAGCGGCGACAAGGCGCCCGGACCCGTGCTCGCCGTCATCCTCGGCCATCGCAAGTGGGGGAACCGCTACCCGGTGCGGCTGGCCGTGATACGGAACCCGCGGGCCCCGCTCGCCCTCGTCTTGCAGCAATTGCCGATGCTCAAGAAGCCCGACCTGCGGGCGGTGGCCGCCGACCCCCGCCTCGCCCTGCCGCTGCGCCGGAAGGCGGAGCTGCTGGCCGGGGTCTGACAGCTGGCACGCGACTCGCTCAGCCACGAGCGTTGACCGTCCGCGCGGCCCTCCCTAGAATGTGCGGGCCCGCCCCAGCAAATGCCAGCCGAGGACAAGCCAGCCCAAGCGATGGCCAAGCCATGGGAAGGGGAAGGAGGCTCGTTCGGCAGCTGGCTGCGCCAGCAGCGTGAGATCCGCAACATCACGCTGCGCGAGATCTCCGACAACACCAAGATCGGCCTGCGCTATCTCGAGGCGCTGGAGGACGACCGTTTCGAGGTGCTGCCGGCGCCGATCTTCGCCAAGGGCTTCCTGCGCGAGTACGCCAAGTACGTCGGCCTCGACCCCGACGAGGTGGTCAACTTCTACCTGACCGCCGAGCAGCGTTACCGCGCCGAGCGCGGCGAAGACGTCTCGGGCGTGATGCCGCTGCCGACGGCCGGCACCGTGGCGCCCTCGCGCGGGCTGCAGCTCTCCTGGGTGCTCGCCGCCGGCGGCGTGATCGCGCTGGTGCTGGTGGTGCTCGGCGTCTTCTGGCTGGTGCGCCGCCAGCGCGCCGATGCGCCGCGCGGGGGACGGACCGAGCAGGCCGAGCCGACGCCGGTGTCGATGGTGCCGATCGCTCCCGCCCCCG
>DATNCU010000576.1:0-4710 GCA_035607145.1 Thermoanaerobaculia bacterium | reverse complement strand
GCGCGACGCCCAGCGCCTCGCCGAGAGCATGACCATGAAATGGGCGACGCTGGAGCAGCCCAAGGGAGGCGGCAAGGCGGTGTTGGCGCTTCCCGCGCCGCTCGATGCCGAGGCGCGCAACGGCCTGCTTCGCCGCTACGGCGCCATCGTCGAGAGCCTGCGCGGCACCTTCGGCACCGGCGAGGACCTCGGCACCACCCCCGAGGACATGGCGCTGCTCGCCAGCGTGACGCGCTACGTCCACGGCGTCGAGGGCAGCCGCGTCACCGACCCCGGCCCGTTCACCGCGCGTGGCGTGCTCCGGGGCATCGAGGCCGCCGTGCGCGCCGTGCTCGACCGCGACGACCTGCGCGGCCTCGCGGTGCTGGTGCAGGGCGTCGGCGACGTCGGCTACCCGCTCGCCGCCGAACTCGCCGAGCTCGGCGCGCGCTTGCTGGTGAGCGACGTCGACGCCGGCCGCATCGCGCGCGCGGTCGACACACTGGGCGCCACCGTGGTGCCGACCGACGAGGCGTGGGACGCCGAGTGCGACGTCTTCGCCCCGTGCGCCATCGGCGGCGTGCTCTCGGCGGCCACCATCCCGCGCCTCAAGTGCCGCATCGTCGCCGGCTCCGCCAACGCGCAGCTGGAGACGGCCGAGGACGAGCGGCGGCTGCAGGAGCGCGGCATCGTCTACGTGCCCGATTACGTGGTCAACTCCGGCGGCGCCTACGCCTTCGCGCTGCACGGCCGCGGCGAGCACGACCACGAGACGCTGCTCGCGCAGATGGACCACGTCGGAGACATCGTCGCCGCCGTGCTCGCCGAGGCGACGGCGGAGGGCCGCTCGCCGCTCGAGGCCGCGGCGCGGCGCGCTCAGCGCACGCTGGCGAGCGGCAGCGGCACCGCGAGCTGACGCGTTCAAACAAGCGTTTTACAATGGCGCACCTCGCGGGTGGCCACCCCCGCGGCGGACCCCGGAGGACCACCTTGGCCAGAGCCCTGCCGCACCCGAAGATCGCCGGACTGCTGCTCTTCGCCGCCATCGCCACCTCGCCCGTCGCGGCTGCAAAGGGTGATGCGGACAAGCCCAAGGACAAGGACAAGGACGTCCTCGCCTCCGGCACCTTCAGCGGCTTAAAGCTGCGCGAGATCGGCCCGGCGCTCACCTCCGGCCGCATCGTCGACATCGCGATCGATCCCGGAAACCACGCCGTGCGCTACGTCGCCGCCGCTTCCGGCGGCGTGTGGAAGACCACCAACGCCGGCACCACCTGGAAGCCGATCTTCGACGGCCAGCCGAGCTACTCGATCGGCTGCGTCGTCCTCGACCCCAAGAACCCGCTCGTCGTCTGGGTGGGCACCGGCGAGAACAACAGCCAGCGCAGCGTCAGCTACGGCGACGGCGTCTACAAGTCCACCGACGGCGGCGCCAGCTGGAACCGCGTCGGGCTCGAGAATTCCGAGCACATCGGCAAGATCCTCATCGACGACGCCGACACCGACCGCGTCTTCGTCGCCGCGCAGGGCCCGCTGTGGAAGGACGGCGGCGACCGCGGCCTCTATCGCACGCTCGACGGCGGCCGCACCTGGAAGCGCGTCCTCCAGGTCAGCGACAAGACCGGCATCACCGACGTGGTGATGGACCCGCGCGACCACGACACGCTGTGGGCCGCCTCCTACCAGCGCCGCCGCCACGTCTGGACGCTGATCGACGGCGGCCCCGAGGCGACGGTCTACAAGTCCACCGACGGCGGCGAGACCTGGCGCAAGGTCGAGAAGGGCCTGCCCGAAGGCGACCGCGGCCGCATCGGCCTCGCCATCTCGCCCGTCGACCCCGACGTGCTCTACGCCTGGATCGAGGCCACCCGCGACAACGGCGGCTTCTTCCGCTCCGCCGATGGCGGCGAGAGCTGGGAGAAACGCAGCGGCTACGTCTCCGGCAGCCCGCAGTACTACCAGGAGCTGGTGCCCGACCCCAAGCGCCTCGACCGCGTCTACGCCATGGACACCCGCATCAACGTCACCGAGGACGGCGGCAAGACCTGGTCGGCCGGGCTCGAGCACAGCAAGCACGTCGACAACCACGCGCTGTGGATCGACCCCGAGAACACCGACCACCTCGTCAACGGCAACGACGGGGGCGTCTACGAGAGCTGGGACCGCGGCAAGAACTGGGACTTCGTCGAGAACCTGCCGATCACCCAGTTCTACCGCGTCAGCGTCGACAACGACCTGCCCTTCTACAACGTCTACGGCGGCACGCAGGACAACTTCAGCCTCGGCGGCCCCTCGCGCACCATCAACGTCAACGGCATCGTCAGCGCCGACTGGATCGTCACCCTCGGCGGCGACGGCTTCGAGACGGTGGTCGACCCCGAGGACGCGAACGTCGTCTACTCGCAGTACCAGCACGGCAACCTCTTCCGCTACGACAAGAGGAGTGGCGAGATCGTCGACGTGCAGCCGCAGCCGGACCGCGGCGAGCCGGCGAGCCGCTGGAACTGGGACTCGGCGCTGATCATCTCGCCGCACCTGCACACGCGGCTCTACTTCGGCGCCCAGCGGCTTTACAAGAGCGACGACCGCGGCAACAGCTGGCAGCCGGTGTCGGCGGACCTAACGCGGCAGATCGACCGCAACAAGCTCAAGGTGATGGGTCGGGTGTGGAGCGTCGACGCGGTGGCGAAGAACGCCTCGACCTCGTTCTACGGCAACATCGTCTCGCTCGCCGAATCGCCGCTCGTCGAGGGACTGCTCTACGTCGGCACCGACGACGGCCTGATCCAGGTCTCCGAGGACGGCGGCAAGACCTGGCGCAAGGGGGAGAAGTTTCCCGGCGTCCCCGACATGACCTACGTCTCCGACCTCGAGCCGTCGCGCCACGACGGCAACGTCGTCTACGCCACCTTCGACAACCACAAGATGGGCGACTTCGCGCCGTACGTGCTGCGGAGCGCCGACCGCGGCCGCACCTGGACCTCGATCGCCGGCGACCTGCCGAAGAAGGGCACCGTCTATACGCTGGCGCTGGATGGCGAGCAGGCCGACCTGATCTTCGCCGGCACCGAGTTCGGCCTCTGGTTCACTCGCGACGGCGGCAAGAAGTGGATCGAGCTCGAGGGCGGCCTGCCGCCCATCGCGGTGCGCGACCTCGAGATCCAGCGCCGCGAGAACGACCTCGTGCTCGCCACCTTCGGGCGCGGCTTCTGGATCCTCGACGACTACACGCCGCTGCGCCGCGCCAGCCGCGAGACGCTGGAGAAGGGGCCGATGCTCTTGCCGGTGCGCGACGCGCTCGCCTACATGGAGCGCTACCCGCTCGGTGGCACCAAGAAGTCGTTCAACGGCGAGACCTGGTTCACCGCCGAGAACCCGCCGTTCGGCGCCGTCTTCACTTACTACCTCAAGGACGGGCTCAAGTCGCCGAAGGAGGCGCGCCGCGAGAAGGAAGGCGAGCTCGCCGGCAAGGGCGAGGACGTCTTCTACCCCACCTGGGAGCAGCTCCGCGCCGAGGACCGCGCCGAGGACCCGGCCATCATCCTCACCGTCACCGACGCGCAGGGCAACGTGCTGCGGCGGCTCAGCGGGCCGGCATCGAAAGGCTTCCACCGCGTCGCGTGGGACCTGCGCTGGCCGTCGGCGGAGCCGGTGCGCACGGGATCGTCCTCGCCGGACGATGACGATGACGACGACGGGCCTACCGGCTCGATGGCGCTGCCGGGGAGCTACCGCGTGCAGCTCGCGCAGCGCGTCGACGGCGTGGTGACGCCGCTCGGCGAGCCGCAGACCTTCAACGTCAAGCCGCTCGCCAACACCACCCTGCCCGCCGCGGACCGCGCGGTGCTGGTCGCCTTCCAGCGGCAGACCGCGGAGCTGCAGCGCGCGGCGCTCGGCGCCCGCCGCGCCGTGGGCGAGCTGCGTTCACGGCTCGACGCGCTGACGCAGGCGATCGTCGACACGCCGCGCGCCGACTTGGCGCTGCGCCAGCAGGCGGTCGAGCTCAAGAACCGGCTCGCCGACGTCGACGTGGCGCTGCAGGGCGACCCGACGGTCGGCCGGCGCAACGAACCGGTGCCGCCGGCGATCGTCGACCGCGTGAACCAGGTGGTCGGCGGCAGCTGGGCCTCGACCGGCGAGCCGACCGCGACGCATCGCCGCAACTACGAGATTGCCTCGTCGGAGCTGGCGGCGCTGCTGCCGAAGCTGCGGCAGGTGGAAGCCGACCTCGTGACGCTGGAGAAGAAAGCCGAGGAGCTCGGGGCACCGTGGACGCCCGGCCGCATCCCCACGTGGGAGGGCCAGTGAGCCCGTCGCGGCACGTGCTTTGCTCCCCGGGTGCGCCGGTGAGGGACGCTGGTGGACAATAAGCGCACCGTGCGCTCGACGCTGTCCTCGACCACAGTGCGTTGTGGAATCGGAGCCCCCTGCCCCTTGAGGGGCAGGGGGACGGGGGGATAGGGGTGAGACGAAACCTAGGGGCGGGGGTTGGGTGGGCGGTGGCAGCGCGCTTCGCGCGCGGGGGGGCCTCTCGTTGGAGGCGCCGGCTGCCCATCGACGCCGGAACGGCGCACGCGCACGCCCTGCGCCTGCTCACCCTCAACGTCGCGCACGGCCGCAAGCTCGCCACCCACCAGGCGCTGCTCTCCCCCACCACCGTGCGGCGCAACGTCGAGGAGATCGCCTCGCTGCTGCGCGAGTCGCGCGCCGACGTGGTGGCGCTGCAAGAGG
>DATNCU010000573.1:0-5707 GCA_035607145.1 Thermoanaerobaculia bacterium | reverse complement strand
AGGCCGACGGCCCTTCGGCGTGGAGCGGCAACTTCGACCACGTCGCGACTCTCAAAGAGCTTTGCGACCACGCCGCCTGCTTCCGCGGCGTACACAACGACTTCAACCTCGGCCGCCGCGCCGCGCTGGCCTCCGGCACGGCGCTCATCAGCCGCTACCCGCTGCAGTCGACGCGCTCGCTGCGCTTCGGCACCTCCTGGCGCGACACCAAGGGCTTCGTGCTGGCGACGGTGCCGGTGCCGGCGTGGGACGGCCTGGAGATCGACGTCGTCTCGCTGCACCTCGAGCCCTTCAACCCGGTGATCCGCCGCCAACAAGTGCGCCAGCTCACCGACGCTCTGGGGGACCGCACTCACGGGGGACGGCGCCGGCCGCTGGTGGTGCTCGGCGACTTCAACTGCTCCTGGTCGGACGAGGCGCGGCAGCTGCGGCCGATGGCGCGTGAGCTGGGATTGCGGGCCTACCAGCCGCACCGGCGCGCGCCTACGTACCCGTCGCGGCGGCCGTGGCGGCGGCTCGACTGGATCCTGGTGTCGGGGGACCTGGAGTTCGCGGCGTATCGCACGCTCCCCAACCCGGTCTCCGACCACCTCGGTGTGGTGGCCGACCTGGTGCCGCGCGCGGCGCGCGTCTCGCGCGGCGCGGCGGAGGCGGCGGGCTGGCGAGTCTCGGAAACTGCAGCGGAGGCGCTGGGCAATGGCTGACGTGGGCAACGGCGGCGCGGGCGGGGCGGAGCGGCCGCTGCGCACCCTGGCGGTGGGACTGGGACCGATCGGCGTGGCGACGACGCGGCTCGCGCTGTCGCGCCGCTCGCTGCAGGTGGTGGGCGCCGTCGACCTCGACGATGCCAAGCAGGGCAAGGACCTGGCGGAGCTGCTGAGCCTGCCCGAGCCCACCGGCGTCGCCGTCGAGCGCGACCTCGAAGCCGCCCTCGCCCGCCTCGACCCGGATGTCGTGCTGCTCTGCACCTCGTCGTTCATGCCCGCGGTGCGCGAGGACCTGCTGCGCTGCTGCCGCGCCGGCATCGACGTCGTCTCTTCCTGCGAGGAACTGCTCTACCCCGCGTTGCAGCATCCGCAGATGGCGGCCGAGATCGACGAGGCGGCGCGCGCGGGCGGCGCCACCATCCTCGGCACCGGCGTCAACCCCGGCTTCGTCCTCGACTTCATCCCGGTGGTCGCCTCGGCCGTCGCCTACGAGGTCGAGCGCGTGCATGGCATCCGTGTCGTCGACGCCGGGCGCCGCCGCCTGCCGCTGCAGCAGAAGGTGGGCGCCGGCATGACCCGCGAGGACTTCGAGGCCAAGGCGGCAGCCGGTAAGCTCGGCCACATCGGCATGCGCGAGTCGGTGGCGCTGATCGGCCGCGCGCTCGGCTTCGAGCTCGACGACGTGCAGCAGACGGTGGAGCCGGTGATTGCCAGCGAGGAACGGCGCACACCGTTCATGGTGATCCCCGCCGGCGCCGTCGCCGGCATCCGCAACCGCGGCTACGGCCGCCGCGATGGTCAGACGGTGGTCGAGCTCGACCTGCAGATGTACGTCGGCGCTTCCGATCCGCGCGACGAGATCTTCCTCGCCGGCGACCCGCCGGTGCACCTGCTGTTCGAAGGCGGCATCTTCGGCGACTCGGCGACGGCGGCCATCGTCGTCAACTCGGCCCGCCAGGTCGTGGAGGCGCGGCCGGGGCTGCTCACTATCCTCGACGTGCCGCCGCCGCGGTTGGCGCGATAAGGATGGCGCGTTAGGCGCGCCGCGTCGCGCTCGCGGCGTTCCTGTGCTCTAGTTGAGCCTCCAATCCAGGGGGTGAGCACATGATCGACAGAGAGCTCTGGGGTCCGCTGGCAGACCGCTACGGCACAGTGCGCCCGCGCAAGATGCTGGCGCTCGACGGCGGCGGCATTCGCGGCGTCTTGACGCTGTCCATCCTCGCCGCGATCGAGAAGCAGCTAGGGCAGCGCCTCTGCGATTACTTCGACTACATCGCCGGCACCAGCACGGGGGCGATCATCGCCGCCGGGTTGGCCAAGGGGATGTCGGTCGACGACCTGATCGGCTTCTACCGCGAGAACGGGCCGGGGATGTTCCAGCGCACGCGCTTCCTCGCCCGCTTGAACAGCCTCTACGGCAACGGCGCGCTCGAGCAGCAGCTTAAGGTCGTCTTCGGCGCCGAAACCGATCTCAAGCCGGGCGGCCTGAAGAGCCTGCTGTTGGTGGTCACCCGCAACGCCACCACCGACTCGCCCTGGCCGATCAGCAACAACCCCGCCGCCCGCTACAACGCGCTACACCGCGACGACTGCAACCTCTGCATCCCGCTCTGGCAGCTGGTGCGCGCCAGCACCGCGGCGCCGATCTTCTTCCCGCCGGAGGTCATCCGTCTCGACCCCAACGACGAATCCAAGGCCTTCGTCTTCGTCGACGGCGGCCTGACGCCGTACAACAACCCCGCCTTCCTTCTCTACCGTTTCGCTACCGACCCCGCCTACCGCCTGGAGTGGCCGAAGGGCGAGCGCGAGCTGCTCCTGGTCTCGGTGGGCACGGGCGCGGCGGCGACGGCGGGTGCCACCGCCGACGATGCGACGCAGAACATGCTCGCCACCGGCATCACCGTGCCGACTGCGCTGATGTACGGCTCGCTCGTCGACCAGGACATCAACTGCCGCGCCGTCGGCCGCTGCACCTACGGCGACCTCATCGACAGCGAGCTGCTCGACATGGTGCCGCGCCAGGGGCCCGACGAGGGATCGCGAAAGGAACGATTGGCGCGGCCGCTCGTGCCGCTCGAGGAGGACCTCGGCCGCAGCTTCCTCTACTCGCGCTACAACATCGACCTCAGCGGCGCCGGGCTGGCCAAGCTCGGCTGCGCCGACGTCGATCCCGGACTGGCGCAGAAGATGGACCGCGCCACGGAAGAACACATCGAGCTGCTGCTGCGCATCGGCGGCTGCGCGGCAGCCCAGGTGAACGTCGGCCAGCACTTCGGGCGGTTCGCCCCGGCAAGCTAGCTCACGCCATGGTCATTCCTCGCTTCGCGAAGGTGTTCGTCTGCAGCGGCCACATGATCGACAAGCCCGACCGGTCAGACGAGCGCTTCCCGCCTCGCCAGGAGAAGGCGGTGCAGGCGTGGATGGCGGCGCGCCTTGCCGAATGGGGAGCCGGTCCAGGCGATCTCGCGGTGTGCGGCGGCGCGCGCGGCGCCGACCTCCTCTTCGCGGAGCTGTGCGCGGAGCGTGGCACGGAGGTGTGGCTGATGCTGCCGTTGCCGGAGGCGAAGTTCCTCGACGAGTCGGTACGACTTCCCGGCACGGACTGGGAAGACCGCTATCGCCGGTTGAAGGAGCGTCCCGGCGTGAAGGTGCTCCTGCAGCCGGAACGGCTCGACGAGGCGCCCGCCGGCGCCGACGTCTTCGCCCGCAACAACCTGTGGATGCTCGACACCGCCCGCGTCGAGGCCGATGACGTCAAGAACCTCTACGCCCTGCTGGTGTGGGACGGCGAGCCGACTGGCGACGGGCCCGGTGGCACCTCGGACTTCGTCGCCCGCGTGGAGGCCCTGGAGGACCTCGGCGGCCACTGCGAGTGCGTGAACCCGCTGAAGGCCTGACGCCTCCACCTCGCCGGTCCCGATAGCCCTGCAGGCGCACCCCGTGCGAGAATCCGCCGGCGCTCCTTTGATCTGACACTTCCCGAATGCCCGAAGCCGCCGGCACCGATCGCGGCAGCGAGCTGCTCGCCGCCCTGCAGGACCCCGAGCACTTTCGGGTCCTCGTCCAGGACGTGCAGCTGGCGGCGGTGTTCCTCGACCCCACCGGCCGCGTCGCCCACTGCAACCCGTTCCTGCTCCGCCTCACCGGCTGGGACCGCGACGAGATCGAGGGGCACGACTGGTTCGAGCGCTTCCTGCCGCCGACCGAGCGCGACGAGCTGCGGCGCCGCTTCGTCAGCAAGGTGGCCGCCGGCAACATCGCGCCGCTGGTGCTCAACCACATCGTCACCCGCCGCGGCGAGCACCGCCTGCTGCGCTGGAGCAACACCCTGCTGCGCGGCGCCGACGGCGAGATCGTCGGCACCGCCAGCATCGGCGAGGACGTCACCGAGCGCGAGCGCGCCGAAGAAGCGCTGTGGGTGCAGAACGCCTACTACCGGCAGCTCTTCCACAGCTCGCCGGTGGGCATCGTGCTGGTCGACAACGCCGACCGCGTCGTCGACAGCAACCCCGGCTTCACGCGCCTCTTCGGCTGGCAGCCCGAGGAGGTGCGCGGCCGTCACCTGACCGAGCTCATCATCCCGCCGCAGCTCGTCGACGAGGCGACGGCGCTGTCGCAGGCGGTGCTCGGCGGCGTCGACGTCACCCACGAGACGGTGCGCCGCCACCGCGACGGCACCGCGGTGCCGGTCAAGGTGCTGGGCTCGCCGGTCGAGCTCGGCGACCGCCAGCTCGGCGTCTTCGCGCTCTACCTCGACATCGGCGAGCGCAAGCGCGCCGAGGAGGCGCTGCGGCGGAGCGAGGAGCGCTACGCCCTCGCCGCCCGCGGCGCCAACGACGGGCTGTGGGACTGGGACCTCGAGCGCAACGAGATCTACTACTCGAGCCGCTGGGCCTCGATGCTCGGCTTCGAGGAGGGCGAGCTCGGCAACGACCCGCAGGAGTGGTTCTCCCGCGTCCACCCCGGCGACCGCGGGCGGCTGCGCCACGAGATCAACGAGCACGTCGAGGGGCGCTCGCCCCATTTCCAGTGCGAGTACCGGCTGCGCCACCGCACCGGCACCTTCCGCTGGATGCTGTCGCGCGGCCTCGCGGTGCGTGACGACGGCGGCCGCGCCTACCGCATGGCAGGCTCGCAGACCGACATCAGCGACCGGAAGCAGGCCGAGAGCCAGCTGCTGCACGACGCGCTGCACGACGCGCTGACCGGCCTGCCCAACCGCGCCCTCTTCATCAACCGGCTGGAGATGGCGCTGCAGCGCGGCCGCCGCAGCCCGCGCTCGCGCTTCGCGGTGCTCTTCCTCGACCTCGACCGCTTCAAGGTGATCAACGACAGCCTCGGCCACCGCCTCGGCGACGAGCTGCTGGTGGCGCTCGCCGACCGCCTGCGCTCGTCGGTGCGCGTCATCGACACCGTGGCGCGGCTGGGCGGCGACGAGTTCGGCTTCCTGCTCGAAGGCCTCGTCGACGTGCGCCAGGCGATCCGCAACGCCGAGCGCATCCTCGAGGAGCTGGCGCGCTCGTTCCACCTCTCCGGCCACGAGGTGTTCACCTCCGGCAGCATCGGCATCGCGATCGGGGATGCCGAGTGCAGCGGCCCGGAGCAGATCCTGCGCGACGCCGACATCGCCATGTACCGCGCCAAGGCGCAGGGGCGCGCCGCCTTCACCGTCTTCGACCAGGAGATGCACCGCGAGGCGGTGGCGGCGATGCAGCTGGAGAACGACATGCGGCGGGCGCTCGAGCGCCACGAGCTCGACCTGCTCTACCAGCCGGTGGCTTGTATCGGCGACGGCCGCGTCTGCGGCTTCGAGGCGCTGGTGCGGTGGCACCACCCGGAGCGCGGCCTGCTGCTGCCGACGCAGTTCATCGGCAGCGCCGAAGAGACCGGGCTCATCGTGCCGCTGGGCGCCTGGGTGCTGGAGACGGCGTGCCGGCAGCTCGCCAGCTGGTCGCGGGCGCTGGCCGACCACCCCGGCGTGACGGTGAGCGTCAACCTCT
>DATNCU010000572.1:0-8379 GCA_035607145.1 Thermoanaerobaculia bacterium | reverse complement strand
GGCACCGACTCGCACACGACGATGATCAACGGCCTCGGCGTGCTCGGCTGGGGCGTCGGCGGCATCGAGGCCGAGGCCGCGATGCTCGGCCAGCCGATCAGCATGCTGGTGCCGCAGGTGGTGGGCTTCCGCCTCGCCGGCAAGCTGCGCGAGGGCGCCACCGCCACTGACCTCGTGCTGCGCGTCACCGAGCTGCTGCGCCAGCGCGGCGTCGTCGGCAAGCTGGTCGAGTTCTTCGGCAGGGGCCTCGCCAACCTGCCGCTCGCCGACCGCGCCACCATCGCCAACATGGCGCCCGAATACGGCGCCACCTGCGGCATCTTCCCCGTCGACCAGGTGAGCGTCGACTACCTGCGCTTCACCGGCCGCAGCGAGGAGCAGGTGGCGCTCGTCGAGGCCTACATGAAGGCGCAGGGGCTCTTCCATGCGCCCGACACCGAGGAGGCCGAGTACAGCGACGTGCTCGAGCTCGACCTTGCGACCGTCGAGCCCTCGCTCGCCGGCCCACGGCGGCCGCAGGACCGCGTCGCGCTGTCGCAGGTGCCGGGCGGCTTCTTCCGCGAGCTGGAAACGCTGCAAGGCCACGGCGGCAAGATCCAGCCGCGCCAGACCGCCGTCGGCCGCTGGGAGGGCGAGGGAGGCAGCGCCACCCGCACCGCCGTCGCCGAGCCCGACCTCAACCACGGCGTCGAGGTCGAGTACCGCGGCGAACGCTTCAAGCTGCGCCACGGCTCGGTGGTGATCGCCGCCATCACCTCGTGCACCAACACCTCGAACCCGTCGGTGATGGTGGCAGCCGGCCTCGTTGCCAAGAAGGCGGTCGAGCGCGGCCTCTCGAGCCGGCCGTGGGTGAAGACCTCGCTGGCGCCGGGCTCGAAGGTGGTCACCAGCTATCTCAACGAGGCCGGGCTCACGCCGTACCTCGAGCAGCTCGGCTTCCACCTCGTCGGCTACGGCTGCACCACCTGCATCGGCAACAGCGGCCCGCTGCCCGAGCCCATCCGCATCGGCATCGAGGAGGGGCGTCTGGTGGCGGTCTCGGTGCTCTCCGGCAACCGCAACTTCGAGGGCCGCATCCACCCCGACGTGCGCGCCAACTACCTCGCCTCGCCACCTCTCGTGGTCGCCTACGCGCTCGCCGGCCGCATCGACGCCGACGTGCAGATGGAGCCGCTGGGCACCGGCAGCGACGGCAAGCCGGTCTACCTGCGCGAGATCTGGCCGTCGCAGGGGGAGGTCGACGAGGTGCTGCGCGCGGCGCTGCGCTCGGAGATGTTCCACCGCGAGTATGCCGACGTCTTCACCGGCGACGAGCTGTGGCGCGGGCTGCCGGTGCCGGCGGGGGAGGTCTACGCCTGGGACGCGGCCTCGACCTACGTCAAGCACCCGCCCTACTTCGAAGGCATGACGCTGCAGCCGGCGCCGGTCGAGCCCATCCGCAACGCCCGCGTGCTGGCGCTGCTCGGCGACAGCGTCACCACCGACCACATCTCGCCCGCCGGCTCGATCAAGCTGAAGAGCCCCGCCGGCCAGTACCTCGTCGATCACGGCGTCGAGCCGCGCGACTTCAACTCCTACGGCGCGCGCCGCGGCAACCACGAGGTGATGGTGCGCGGCACCTTCGCCAACGTGCGGCTGCGCAACCGCCTGGTGCCCGACATCGAGGGCGGCTTCACCATCCACCTGCCCGACGGCGAGCCGATGAGCATCTTCGACGCCTCGCTGCGCTACCAGCAGGACGGCGTGCCGCTGATCGTCATCGCCGGCAAGGAGTACGGCACCGGCAGCTCGCGCGACTGGGCGGCCAAAGGGCCGCGCCTGCTTGGCGTTCGCGCGGTGATCGCCGAGAGCTTCGAACGGATTCATCGCAGCAACTTGGTGGGCATGGGCGTGCTGCCGCTCGAGCTGCTCCCCGGCGACTCGGCCGACGTGCTCGGGCTCACCGGCCGCGAGGTCTACGAGGTGCAGGGTCTGGAAGAGGCAGTGGCCGCGGGCCGCACCGCCTTCGAGATCACCGTCCGCGGCACCCGCCCCGAGGGCAGTGAGATCAGCTTCCGCGTGCGGGCCCGCCTCGACACCCCCGAGGAGGTCGAGTACTACCGCCACGGCGGCATCCTGCAGTACGTGCTGCGCCAGCTGGCGCGCAGCTGAGCGACCCGGTCGGTTCGGCGCGAGGCTACGAAGACATCAACACGCGGGCGGCGTCGACGCGCAGCACGCGCAGAGCCGGCATCAGCGTGCCCGAAATCGTCATCAGCACCGCGGCGCCCACCGCGATCACGAACGTGATCCCGTCACCGGGCTCGACGCCGGCAAGCGCCCCGGCGAGCGAGCGCGCAGCCGCGTAGGCGAGCACCAGGCCGACGCCGGCACCGACCGCCGCCACCCGCAGCCCGTGGGCGAGCGCCAACTTGAGGATCTCGCGCCGGCCGGCGCCGATGGCGAGGCGCAGCCCCAGCTCGCCGAGCCGCTGCGACACCGCGAGCGACAGCAGGCCGTGAATGCCGATGCCGGCGAGCAGCAGGGCGAGCCCGGCGTAGGCGCCAAGGAGCCAAACCTGCGTCCGCCGGCTGGCGGTCTGATTCCACACGACGTCGGAGACCTCGCGCGCGGCGCCGATCGGCACCTCGGCGTCGGCTCGCCGCACGATGGTGCGCACCGCGGGAAGCTGCGAGTGGGGATCGCGGCTCGTGCGCAGGACGAGCTCGTGCGGCGCGTAATAGATGTCGCCGTCGACGGCCTGGCCGTAAGGCAAATAGACCTGGGGCTCGCTCTGGCGCTCGAGGCCGCGCACCCGCACCTCGCCGACGACGCCGACGATGGTGCGGTCCTCGCCTGCGAACTTGAAGGTGCGCTCGAGCGGCTTGCCGTCGGGGAAGTGCTCGCGCACGAACTCCTCGCTGACCACCGCCACCTTCCGCGCGGTGAAGGCGTCGCCGGAGTCGACGTCGCGCCCGGAGCGCAGCGGGATGCCCATGGTGTCGAAGTAGCCGGGGCTCACGAAGCGCAGGCTCGCGAGCGGCCGGTGCGCCACCGAGGCGACGACCGCGCCGGGGACCTCGACCGGGCGAATGCCGCCTCCCATCTCGAGCGGCAGCCAGGTGACGTAGCCCGCTGCCTCGACGCCCGGCAGCGCGCGCGTCTCGGCGAGCACGCGCGAGTAGAACGCCACCCGCTTGGCGGTGGTGTCGTAGCGCTGGGGCGGCAGCGGCGTCTGCACCGCCAACACCCCGGCGCCGCGGAAGCCGGGATCGACGGCCTGCACGCGCAGCAGCGCGCGCAGCAGCAGACCGCAGGCGACGAGCAGCACCAGGCAGCCGGCCACCTGGGCCGTCACTAGCAGCGAGCGCATCGCCGAGCGGGCGCCGCCGAGCGGCCCGCGCTCGCGCAGGCCCTCGAGCCGCCGGCCGCTCGCTCGCAAGGCCGGCACGACGCCGAAAGCGATGCCGGTGAACACCGTGACGAGCAGGGCGAAGCCGACCAGCCGCGCGTCGAGGCTGCCGCGCGCGACGATCGGCATGTCGTTCGGTACCAGGTGGGCGAGCAGCGGCCCGAGCGCCGCCGCGAAGGCGATGCCGAGACCGCCGCCGAGGAGGGTGAGCATCAGCGCCTCGGTGAGCAGCTGACGGGTGACCCGCTCGCGGCCGGCGCCCATCGCCGCGCGCACCGCCAGCTCCTTGCGCCGCGCGAGCGCGCGGGTGAGCAGCAGCGTCGCGAGGTTGATGCAGGCGATCACCAGCACGCAGAGCGAGGCCCCGACGAGAGCGGCGAGGAGCAGGCGCGACTGCCGGTTCACCGTGTGCAGCGGCTGCACCGCGACGCTCGTCTGGTCGTTGGTATCGCGATACTCGCGCTCGAGCTGCGCGCCGATCGCCTCCATCTCGGTCGTGGCGGCGGCGAGCGAGACGCCTGGGGCGAGCCGGCCGACGACCTTGAAGAAGTTGTTGTCGCGATCGTTGCCGTCGTCCTCGCTCAACCGGATGGGCGCCCAGAACTCGGCCCGCGGCGAGGGGAAGGCGAAGTCGGGGGGCAGCACACCGATGATGGTGTAGGCCTCGTCGTCGAGCCGGACGGTGCGGCCGAGGACGTCGGGATCGCCGCCGAAGACGCGCTGCCAGGTGCCGTGGGCGATCACCAGCGTGCCGGGCGCTCCCGGGCGCTCGTCGGCCGCGGAGAAGAGCCGACCGCGCAGGGGGTGTACGCCGACGAGCGGCAGCAGGTCGGCGCCGACGGCGATGCCGCGGAGGCGGAACGGCTGGCCCGCGCCGACGAGGTTGGCGTCGCGCGAGTGCCAAGCCGAGAGCGCGGTGAAGGAGTGGCTGCGTTCCTTCCAGTCGCGGTAGTTGGGCGGCGACACCTCGTTGCAGCAGCTGTTCTCCTCCACCTCCCAGAGCTGGACCAGGCGCTCGGGCTCGGGGAAGGGCAGCGGCCGCAGCAGCACCTGATCGGTGAGCGAGAAGACCGCCGTGTTGGCGCCGATGCCGAGGGCGGCGACGAGGATGGCAGTGACGGCGAAGCCCGGCGAGCGCCGCAGGGCGCGCAGCGCGAAGGCGAGGTCCTGCCGCAGCACGTCGAGGTGGACGAGGAACGCGCTGCGCGGCAGGTCGACGAGCTCGCGCAGCCAGAGCGCCGCGCGGCCGGCACCGCCGCCGGCGCGGCGGCTCCGCGCCTCGAAGGTGCGCACCAGCTCGCCGCCGTACTCGGCGCGGTAGAACGCGGGGTAGAGGTGCAGCAGCGCGCGGTAGAAGCTCATCTCAGACTCCTTCCGGTGCGAGCCCCTTGGCGCGGGCGAGGCCGACCAGCGCGGCGAGCCGCGCCGCCTCCGCGCGCACCACGGCGGACCCGAGCGGCGTGATCCGGTAATAGCGGCGGCGCTCGTCGTCGAGCGCCGGGTCGGGCCGCTCGCTGCTCTCCACCACCAGCCCGCTCTCGAGCATGCGGTGGATGGCGCGATAGAGCGTGCCGGCGCCCAGCTGTACGGTGCCGCCGGTGCGAAGAGCGACGTCCTGGAGGATGGCGTAGCCGTGCAGCTCGTCCCCGGCAAGGGCGACGAGGATGTGGAAGTTCGCGGGCGGCAGCGGCAGCAGGGCGGCGACTTCGGCGGCGGAAGGTCGGCGGGTACTCATGGCTGCCAATTGTATTCCTCGTGCATATAGTTGGTACGGGTATAGCCACGGTAGGTTTCAGGTCATCCCACCTCCTTCGTCAGATGGGCCGAGCGACCCTCTGCGCCGCGAGGGTCAAATGAGCTTCGCGCTCGGCGTCAGCGGGCCTCGAGCGCCCGCACCGGGTCCACGCGTGCCGCGCGCCGCGACGGCAGCCAGCACGCCAGCGCCGCGACCGCGGCGAGCAGCGCGCCGATCGAGGCGTAGACGCCGGGGTCCCGCGCGCCGACGTCGAACAGCATCGTGGCCATCATGCGCGTCAGCCCGAGCGCGGCGGCAAGGCCGATGCCGAGCCCGATGCCGGCCAGCGTCATGCCGTGCTTGAGCACCATCTTCTGCACGTTCTCCGCCGAGGCGCCGAGCGCCATGCGGACGCCGATCTCGGCGTGGCGCTGGGCGACCGAGTACGCCATCACGCTGTAGACGCCGAGGCTCGCCAGCACGAGCGCGAGGACGGCGAAGGCGAGCAGCAGGTTCATGGTCAGCCTACGGCCCGCCATCGACTGCTCGACGAGCTGGTCCATCGTCGTCGGGTTGGTGAGCGCGATCGCGGGGTCGACGTCGGCGACGGCGGCGCGGACGCTGGCGGTGAGCCGGGCCGGGTCGCCGTCGGTGCGGATGAGGATGCCGGTGAACTGCTCGGGACGCTGGAGGACGGGGTAGAACATCTCCGCTCCCGGCGGCTCGGCGAGGCCCGCGGTGTGACTGTTGGCGACCACGCCGACGATCTGCGCCTCGAGCCCCATCATGCCGGTGACTAGCGTACGGCCGAGCGGGCTCTCGTTCGGGAAGTCCGGGAAGAGCTGTTTCGCCATCGCCTCGTTGATGATGATCACTTGCTGGCTGGCCGGGCCGTCGTGCTCGTCGAAGTCGCGCCCGGCGACGACCGGGATGCCGAGCAGGGCGAAGCGGCCCGGGCTGATCAGGTGGCGGATCGCCGTCGGCCGCTCGGGCGGCGGCGGTAGCGGGCGCCCGATCACCGCGTAGGGCGACTGCCCGTTGTTGCCCGACAGCGGCGGGTTGTCGGAGAGCGCCACTTGCTTGGCGCCGGGGATCGCCTGCAGGCGGTGGTAGAGCTGGCTGTAGAAGGCGACCGTCGATTCGCCGCGCCACGGGTAGCGGTCGGCCGGGATGGCGATGAAGCCGACGAAGGTGTGGTCCGATCGGAAGCCGGGCTCGACCTCGCGGATCTTGAGGAAGCTCGAGACCAGGAGCCCGGTGGCGACGAGGAGCACGAACGACGCCGCGATCTCGGCGACCAGCAGCACCGCGTGGAAGCGGTTGCGGCTGCGGTCGGCGGTCGAGCCGCGGCTGCTGTCGCCGACCGTCGCCGCGACCGAGCGCATCGGCGAGGCGAGCGCGGTGAGCAGCCCGAGCGCGAGGCCGGTCGCAAGCGCCACGCCGAGGGTGAAGGCGAGCACGGCCGGGTCGAGGCCGACGCCGTCGGCGCGCGGGATGACGTCGGCGCCGACCTCGGTGACCACCCGCAGGCTCGCCCAGGCGAACACCAGGCCCAGCACCGCGCCGGCGAGCGCCAACAGCACGCTCTCGGCGAGCAGCTGCGCCACGATGTGCCCGCGCCGCGCGCCGAGCGACACCCGGATGCCGATCTCCTTGCGCCGCTTCGCGAAGCGCGCCAGCACCAGGTTCGCCACGTTGGCGCAGGCGATCAGCAGCACGGCGGCGACGGCGCCGAACAGCGTGGCGTAGGTGCCGCGCTGGTTGCCGACCAGGTTCTCGAGCAGCGGCGTGGCGGTGACCTTCGACTGCGAGTCGATGTTGGAGGCATGGGTCTGCGCGTAGCTCTTCTGGATGACCTCCATCTGGGCCTGCGCCTGGGCGAGCTCGACGCCGGGCTTGAGACGCCCGAGGACGTTGAAGAAGAAGCCACCGTCGTCGATCTGCTTGCGGTTCAGGAACGGCGCCTCGAACGGGCGGGCGGTGAAGAGCTCGGTCTGCGCCAGCGGGAAGGTCGCCACCGCGGCCGGCAGCACGCCGACGATGGTGTGTGCGACGCCGTTGAGCGTGATCGGCTTGCCGACCGCGTCGCGCTCGCCGCCGAAGTGCTTCTGCCAGAAGCCGTTGGAGAGGATGACCACCGGCGGTCCGCCCGGCTTCTCCTCCTCGGCGGTGAAGGCGCGGCCGATGGCCGGCTCGACGCCGAGCAGCGAGAAGAAGTTCCGCGACACCATGAGCGCCTGGAACTGCTCCGGGTCGCCCATGCCGGTGACCGTGTAAGCGTTGAAGATCGACACCGAGAGGTCGCTGAAGGCCTGCTGGCGCTCGCGCAGGAGCTCGTACCGCGGCCAGGAGAGGCCGGCCTGCTCGATCCCCTGCTCGGGGGCCGCCGAGTTGATCTGCAGGAGCCGCTCGGGGTGCGCGTACGGCAGCGGCTGCAGGAAGATCGCCTGGACGAGGCTGAAGATGGCCGCGTTGGCGCCGATGCCGAGGGCGAGCGCCGCGACCGCCACGGCGGTGAACCCGGGCGACTTCTTCAGCGAGCGGACGGCGTAGCGGAGCGTCTTCATGAAGCCTCCTGTCGCGCAGCGCGCTGGCGCTCGCAGTTCTACCCCGATAATACGCAGCGCGCGCCGTTTGGTTAGGGAGAGGAGGCCCGTAGACATGCCCCATCGTTCGCCGCTGCATTGCACTGCGCTCGTCCTCGCGACGATCGCGCTTGCCACCCTCTGCGCCGCCGGGTCGCCCGCGGCAGGTGCCACTGCGCCGCCGCGCACGTTGCGCGTCGACTAC
This sequence comes from Thermoanaerobaculia bacterium, assembly GCA_035607145.1. Classification (GTDB taxonomy): domain Bacteria; phylum Acidobacteriota; class Thermoanaerobaculia; order Multivoradales; family JAIOJS01; genus DASYQD01. Next base: position 463 of record DATNCU010000572.1, on the reverse strand, counting down.
CTGCACTCCGGCAACGCCCGGGAGGAGCACTTCGCGATCGAGCGGGTGGTGCTCGAACCGCTCCCCTGGCCCGGCGACCCTGCCAAGACGATCGACGACACCAACCTCGGCAAGTACTTCTTCGAGGTCATCGATCGCGCCTCGCACCGCGTCCTCTACTCGCGCGGTTTCGCCTCGATCTACGGCGAATGGGAGACGACCGGCGAGGCGGCGAGCTCCGACGGCGCCTTCGGCGAGTCGCTGCGCTTCCCGGCGCCGGCGGCGCCCGTGCAGGTGTCGATCAAGAAGCGGGACCCGCGCACGCAGGCCTTCCGCGAAGTGTGGACGCAGGTGGTGGATCCCAAGGATCCCACCCTCGACCCGTCGGCGCCGCCGCCCGCCGGTCCTCGGCTGGTCCTGCAGGATTCAGGCGACCTCGGAAAGAAGCTGGATCTCCTCGTCCTCGGCGACGGCTACACGGCGG